>CAIXUF010001020.1 GCA_903922535.1 Candidatus Hydrogenedentota bacterium | reverse complement strand
GTCACCGCCAGCAGCGCCAGCAGAAAACCCCGCGCGCCGTCGACAAAGTCCCGTCCTGCCAGCAGGCCCAGTAACGGCCGTGCGACTACCGCGTAGGCCGCCAAAAGGCCGACTGCTGAAAGGGAGAGCACTGTGCACAGGGGGGCGCCAAACGCCTGCTGCACCTGCGCCGCAAGATAAGAGAGCATGATTCGCCTCCAACGCCGGTTGAGGGTCTAGTCTAGCGCAACGTCCCCGCGCACACCAACCGGATGATGACTTGGGCACCGCCTGCAGGAACGCCGAATGTGCCGCGCTGTCTGGAAACCATGGATACAGGCCCGCCTCGTATGGCCGCGCCGTACGCAATACTCGTCAAGCCCACGCTTCATAACCCTGAACTACCCGGCTCTCGAACCGTCGTAGTTGCGTGTATTCTCTGTTCCTGCCCGCCGCGCATAAAAAAAGCGTTCCCAGAAACCGCCTTCTGGGAACGCTTCAAAGAATCGATTGCTTAGCTGTCTATCATGAACCGCTGGGTGCCGCCGCCGGGGCTGCGGGCGTTTCCGTCGGGGCCGGAGTCGCAGCCGCTGGTGCTTCAGCTGGTGCCGGTGCCGCTGCCGGGGCTGCTGGCGCTTCGGCCGGAGCCGGTGCCGCTGCCGGGGCTGCGGGCGCTTCGGCCGGAGCCGGAGTCGCCGCCGGGGCCGCAGGTGCTGCCGCCGGAGCCGGAGCCGGGGCTTCAGGCTTCTTCTCGTCAGGGAAGAGGTCCGGGTGCTCGTCCTTGAGCCGCTTCAGCGCCTCCTCGGCCTTTTTCGCGATGCTCGACTCGGGAAACACTTCCTTCTGCTGCTGGTAGGCCTTGATCGCCTCGGGCAGATGCGCCTGTTCCTCTTGGAGACGGCCGATTTCAAAGGGCGCAAGCTTTGTGGCAAAGCCCTTCGGGTAGTCCTTTGCTAACTGCTCGTAGGTCTTTATGGCGCCGTCGAGATCCCCGGCATTCTCCTGAATGAAAGCCAGACCGCTGATGGCGCGGTCGGCAAAGTCACTTTTGGGGAATTTGTCGCGAACGGTCTCAAACGCCGCCTTCGCCTTGTCGTACTGCTGGGCCTGAATCGCGGTTTCCCCCATGACATAGGTCATTTCGGGGGTCCAGTCACCCGCGCCCTTGAGCGCGTCCTCAAATTTTGCCAGCCGGGTCGCCGGGTCTGTCTCCAGGCTCGCCTCGGCATACCTTGAGGTGATCTTGGCGGCCGCCTCGATCCGGCTTGCCCGAATGAGAAGTCCTGCGACAATGCAGAATGCCACAAAAAGCACCCCGCCGACATACAGCATCGGATGCTCCTGGGCGTGCATCATCAGCCGCATCATGTCGGTCTTGGGCGTTTGCTCCTTTTCGGCTTCAAGAATGTCTACGGTCGTTTTGCGGGGTCTGGCCATGAGATTTCAATAACTCCGATGTGGTATGGCCCGGCGCACCGCGCCGGTCCTTGGTTGACATCAACAACAAACAACAATCGCTGCGGTCCGATTGACCGCTTCGTCCGCGTCCGAAACGGGGTCAGAACAGCGGACCCCACTCAAGTATCTGCCATGTGCCGCCGGATCGCTCCAAAAGGACGACCACGCGCCCCTGCAGATCGACAACAGGGTACTCATTCAGATCTTTCGGCTGCGCAAGCGTTCCAAAGGTGTCCACAACCCGCGCGCGGTCGCCCTGAACCTGCACGCGCGACGGCGTCCGTGTCACCCGGATTGTCCGGTAATTGTCCAATATGGCCGACACGTACTTCCGCATTGCCTCATAGTCACGCCCTTCACGGTCGTGATAACGCTGCGAAACATGCGCCAG
>CAIXUF010001019.1 GCA_903922535.1 Candidatus Hydrogenedentota bacterium | reverse complement strand
CTGGGCATCTTCGAGCGCGCGCTGGAACCTTTCCCCGCCGCGCTGGAAGCGTACAAGGCCGCGGTAATATCGAAACAGAAATGATTGAACCACGAAGGCACGAAGGATACGAAGAAATCAAACATGGATATACTCCGTCATTGCGAGCGAAGCGAAGCAATCTCCCGCTTGCGATGACCCCGAATGCGGACTGTGGATACAAGAGATTGCTTCGTTTCGCTCGCAATGACGGGGCGAATCCTTCGTGTCCTTCGTGCCTTCGTGGTTCAATAAAGAATCACAAGTCACTTTGAGGTTTGATGAATGTCTTTTGAAACGCTGACTCTTGCCGAAATCGAATCCTGGCTGCGCGAGGAGGATCCCGCGCGGCTCGAATTGCTGTGGGCCGCCGCCGATGCCGCGCGCAAGGCGCACGTCGGCGAGGCGGTGCACCTTCGCGGCCTCATCGAAATCTCCAGTTACTGCTGCCGGCTCTGCGGCTACTGCGGCCTGCGCGCGGACAACCACGGGCTGGAACGCTACCGCATGACGCGCGGCGAGATTCTCAACTGCGCGCGCGAGGCGCGGGAGTTTGGCTATGGCACCGTCGTCATGCAGGCTGGCGAGGACTACGGGCTCACCCGCGAATTCATCGCGGACATTATCCGCGCCATCAAGGAAGAGACGGGCCTGGCCGTCACGCTCAGTCTGGGCGAGCGGCCCGATGACGACTTTGTCGCCTGGCGTGCGGCGGGGGCGGACCGCTATCTGCTCCGCTTCGAAACCTCCGACCCGCGGCTCTACGCCATGATCCATCCGCCGGGACCGGGCCGCACGATTTCGGATCGGCTGGCCATGCTGGAGCGTCTTCGCGGATTCGGCTACGAGGTCGGCAGCGGCGTCATGGTCGGCATTCCGGGCCAGAGTTACGCCCTGCTCGCGCGCGACCTCGACACCTTCCGGAATCTGGACCTGGACATGATCGGCGTGGGTCCGTACATCTCGCACCCCGCCACGCCGCTGGGGTCCGAAGAGACCGGTGAGGGTGCCTGTCCCGCATTGTCCCCCGGCGAGCAGGTGCCCAACAGCGAGTTGATGACCTACAAGACCGTGGCGCTGACGCGCCTCGTGCGGCCCGACGCGAACATTCCCAGCACCACGGCGCTGGCCACGCTCAACCTGGCGCAGGGTCGCGAACTGGGGTTGCAGCGCGGCGCGAACATCGTCATGCCCAATCTGACCCCGCCGGAATACCGGAAGCTGTACGAGATCTATCCCGCCAAGGCATGCATTGCCGAAACGGGCCGCGAATGCCACACCTGCATGGGCGCCCGCATCCGCGCCATCGGCCGCGAAGTCGGCCAGGGACCCGGCGGCCGAAAAATGCACAGATAGAATACTGGCAGCACCGCCCCGAGGTCAGAAACGTGCCCAGAAACACATTGCTTCCATTTCTTTTACTAATCGCAACAAGCACTGCGTTCGCCGCAGAACCGGCGATGTGGCCGCCGAAAAGCGATGGTGGCAATGAATGGGTTGACACCACCACCGGCCACCGGATCGTACGGTTGTCCCGGCGCGAATCCAGCAATGAGGTGTTCTACTTCCACCAGAATCCCTTTCCCCCATCCGGCGACAAGATGGTATTTATGGGCCAGACCGCCACAGGACGCTGCGCCTTTACAGTGGACCTGAACACCTATGACATCCGGCAGATCACCACGGTGAACACCGGGTTCGAGGTGGTCTCCCCCAAGAGCGGCAGGCTCTACTACGTGAGCGGTGATGCCGTGTTCTGCACCGATCCGAACTCGCTCGAAACAAGGCACATTGCAGACATACCGCGTCACTACACCTGGGGCCGGGGGCTGAGCGTTAACAGCGACGAGACCCTGCTCACGGGCTGCTATTGTTTGGGCGAGGAGAAGTATTACCAGTCGGGACTGCCGAGAAAGCAGTGGATCGAGGCGATATGGAAGGCCAAACTGCCCAACGTTCTGTACACGATCGACATTCAAACCGGGAAGATCGACGAGTTCTACCACGAGAACGAATGGCTGGGCCATGCGCAGTTCTCGCCAAGCGATCCGACGTTGATCGAGTTCAGCCACGAGGGGCCGGGACACGAACTCGACCGCCTATGGAGTATCCGCACGGACAGTTCAGAACTGCGCAAGGTCTACAAGAAGAAAGACCCTAAAGAATTTCAAACCCACGAATTCTGGTCACCCGACGGCGCGCGCATCTGGTGCGATTTCCAGCGGCCCGCCGCCCTGGCGCGGGTCTTCCCCTTTCTCTATGAACTGACCTTCCCCGAGTACAACCTGGCGAGCGTGGACGTCAAGACCTGGACGTTGGCGCGGTATCCGATCAAAAGGCGCTACGCTTCGCGGCACTTCAACATCTCCCCCGATCAAACCCTGTTTTGCGGCGACGGCGAAGGGGGGCGTTTGCATCTGAGCCCCTCGCAAAAATGGATCTTTCTTTATACGCCGGAGAACGGCAGGCTTAAGGTGGAGCGGCTGTGCAGCATGGCCGGCCACCACTGGAAGACGGGGCCCGAACCCAATACCCATTTCACGCCCGACGGCAAATGGGTGGTCTTTCAGTCGGACGTAACTGGCACCACGCAGGTGTATGCGGTGGCGGTGCAGTAGCGCACAAATCTGCACCCGTCATTGCGGGCGAAGCGAAGCAATCTCCTGCTCGCCAGCGCCCGATGTCTTGGTCATGGTTACAAGAGATTGCTTCGTTTCGCTCGCAATGACGAACACGGTGGGCGCCGCCGATCCCGTGTTGAATCGGCGGCGCCGTTTCCCGTCTTCCAATCTGCTTCCATCTGCGCAGTCTGCGGATAACGTCTTATTGCGGCATCGGCTGCGGCCGGGGCGTTCCCAGAAGCGCCGACGCCGTGCGGGCCAGATTGATGAACTCCGCGCGCAGTCCCTCGCCGTCCGCACCCTTCCCCTGCTGGGCGAGGTTAATCACCATATCCATGGTTGCCGTGCCCGCAAAGGACGAGTGGCGCAGCAGCATGCCGAAGGCCGCCACGGCGGACGCGAACTGGAAGTCGGGCCGCGTTTCCGCTGTCACTATCGTCGCCGGGACAGGCACGTCGAAGCGCGTGCTCACGTCGCCCGTGGGCGGCTTGAAGCGCAGCTTCACCGTCATCATCTCGGGCGAGTCCGTCGCGGGCGGGGCCGGGGCGGGCGCGGTGTTGGCCTGGTACTTGAGCGGGTCCGTCTGCGGCGGGTTGATCGCCTCGCCCGGCGGCACCAGTTCATACAACGCCGTGACCGTGTGTCCCGCGCCGATTTCGCCGGCGTCCTTGCGGTCGTCGTTGAAGTCCTGCGCGGCGAGCATGCGCTTCTCGTAGCCGAGCAGGCGGTACGCGCCGACCCTGCCGGGATTGAACTCGACCTGAATCTTCACGTCCCTGGCGATGGTGAACAGCGTGCCCGTGGCCTGCTCCAGCAGCGCCTTGCGCGCCTCCTGGAACGAGTCTATATAGGCGTAATTGCCGTTGCCCTTGTCGGCCAGCGCCATGAGCCGCTCGTCCTTGAGGTTGCCCTGGCCGAAGCCGAGCACGCTCAGCGCCACGCCCGTCTTCGCCTGCTGCTCGATCATGCCGACCAGCGTGCCCGTGTCGCTCACGCCCACGTTGAAATCTCCGTCGGTGGCAAGGATGACGCGGTTGACGCCGCCCTGGATAAAGGCGCGCCGGGCCAGGTCGTAAGCCTGTTGGATGCCGCCCTCGCCGTTGGTCGAACCGCCCGCCTGCAGGCCGTTAATGATGTTCTCGATGGCGGCCTTGTTGTCGCCCGGGGTCGGGTACAAGGCCACACCCGTGCCGCTGGCGTAGGTGACTATGGACACGCGGTCATTGGCGGTGACGGTCTGCGTCAGCAGTGCCATGCCCTTCTTGAGCAGCGGCAGCTTGTCCGCGTCGCCCATTGAGCCGGACACGTCAATCAGGAACACCAGGTTCGCCGGGGGCCGTGTCTCGGTGTTGAGTTCCCTGCCGCGCACGCCTATGCGGGCCAGCGTGTGCGTCGGCGCCCACGGGCAGGGGTGCGCGTCGACGGTCACCGAGAAGGGCGCGTCGCCCTCGGGCTTGGGATAGTCGTACTTGAAATAATTGACCAGTTCCTCAATGCGCACCGCCTCGCCCGGCGGCAGCGTGCCCTGCGTCAGGAAGCGGCGCACATTGGCGTAGGACGCCGTGTCCACGTCGAGGCCGAAGGTGGACAATGGCGCATCGCTCACGCGCTGGAATGTGTTCTCCGGCAGCACCGGGTAGGACTCAGCATTCGGCACCGGCGTGGGCGGTGGAACCGGACGCACATAGGCTAGAAAGTTTTGAGTAGGCTCGGCGGGCTTGGACTTCTCCGGCGCAGGCTGCGAAACGGCGGGCGCGTTCGCGCCGATACCGCCATAGCCCAGCGCGCGCAGTTGCCCGGAAACCGACTCAGGAACCGCAGGTGCCTGCGCGTTGAGCCGAATTGCCTTGGCCTTCTCTTCTTTGGAGGCAGAGTAATTCCCGCGCACTTGCAGATTCCCGCCCACTTGGACGTCTTGGAGCCCTCCAGAAGCACCCTGAGCGGCCGGAGCTTCTGCTGGCGGGGCGGCAGGGGCGGGCGCGGAGGCAGAAACCTGCGCGACTTCATCCGGCATGCCGATGACCGGCTGCTGGCTCATGGTCTTGGTGCCGATGGTGTTCCAAGGGTCGTTGCTTTGAGGAGCCTTCGCGGGCGCGACGGCCGGTACGGGAGCGCCATTGCCATTGATGTCCTTTGGCGCCGTCATCGAGAGTTTAAGGTCGTGAATCTCGGCCCCAACCTTGGGCGCATTCGCCGAGACCGAAGCAACCTGAGTGCCCGTAGCAGGGGTGGAAGGGGCCCACAACTCTGCCAAAGTATTGTGCCATCTCCAGCGCAGGGCAACTGCCTTGTCAAAGAAGGTGGGCTCACCCAATGTGTAGACGAACGGACTTACCACGCCCGCGTTCGTCGTGGCCCACAAGTATCCCAACAAGCCAACAGAGAGCACGAACGGAATCATCACGGCAACCGCCCACCGTCGCCAGTGGACCCTGCGGGCCGGTTTGGCCTTCCTGGCCTGGTCCAGGATGCGTGCCTGCTCCAGTTCGGACAGCCCTGCGGGCGCTTCCGCGCCGAGTTCGGCGCTGAGCCACTGTGCAGCTTCGCGGATCTTGGCCACCTCGTTGCGGGCGGCCTCGTTTTCGTTCAGGAAGGCCTCTACTTCTGCCTTTTCGGTGTCGTTCAGTTCGCCCAACGCGTAGGCGGTGAGCCGGGGATCGTCGAGTTCGTGGTTCATGATGGTTCTCCTCAGGCCTGTCCGGCGCTTTCCGCCGCGGCAAGCCGCTGGCGGAGGGCCTTGAGCCCGGTGTGTATCAGATAGCCCA
Source organism: Candidatus Hydrogenedentota bacterium (assembly GCA_903922535.1). The sequence continues at coordinate 33,361 of CAIXUF010001019.1, read as the reverse complement.
CGTTGGTGGCGCTGAGCCCGGTGACCCGGCTGATTTCCGCGTAGGACAGGGCGTCCTGGAATTTGAGCCGGATCACTTCCTGCTGGTTTTTGGGGAGGGTGTCGAGCCATGCATCGGCGCGCGACCGGGCCTCGGCCCGTTCGGCCGCATCGGAGGGCGGCACGGCGGTCGCTGCCGCCGTCTCCGCCGCTGCTTCATTCCATGGTGCCATGTGGCGTTCCTTTCGGTGGACGTCCAGGGCCAGATTGCGGCAGACGGTGTAGAGCCACGGGGCCAGATGCCCCTCGACCTTGCCGCTCTCGGCGCGGCAAAGCCTCAGAAACGTCTCCTGCACCACGTCCCGGGCCGTCTCGGCGTTGCCGGTAAGCCCCGCGGCGTAGCGCAACAGCGGACCGCTGTGACGCTCCATCGCCTGTTGAATCCAATCCATAACCCTGAATCTCCTGTGTTGGCGGGCCGCCGTCCGGAACGGCACCCCGCAACCCGCGGTCTTGCGCGCTTCACTCATCATAACGGTCAGACACCCGAACTTCTTAGAAGTTCGGAAGTGCAAAGTACAAAGTACAAAGGGCAAAGGGCGAAGGGCGAAGGACAAAACAGAAGAACAGCTCCCTCTGAATCCCTTTTCGCCCTTCGCACTTTGCCCTTCGCATTTTGCCCTTCGCCCTTTGTCCTTTCCTTCTTGCTTTTCCCGCGCGGGCCGGGTGTGTAAAATGGATCCCGTGCGCTAAACCCATACGCTGAAGGAGCGAGCCATGACGCTGATGCCTTTCTTGCTGCTGTTTTCGAATGTGTTTCCCGGCGCGGTGGACGGCGACCTTGCCACGGTGGCGGGCAAGCTGGCGCAGCCGCCGGGGGCGTACACCTCCGGTCCGCTGTGGGTGTGGAACGACCTGCTGACCAAGGAGGAGGTGACGGACTCGCTGAACGCGCTGGCCGACCAGGGCATCCGCCAGGTGTGGGTGCATCCGCGGCCGGGCCTGATGACGCCCTACCTGTCGGACGAGTGGTTTGCGCGGTGGGAGGATGCGCTCAAGGTGGGCCGCGAGCGCGGCATGCTGGTGTGGATCTACGACGAGAACTCCTACCCCTCCGGATTTGCCGGGGGCTATGTGCCCGACGCCATGCCCGAATCGCGCTGCCTGGGCCTGACGCTGGAAAAGAAGAAGACGGTTGATCCGTCCAACGGGAAGATTTACGCCATATACAGCAAGACCGCGGACGGCTACAAGGACGTCACGGAGAAACTGAAGAAGGAGAAGGGGCTGGTCACCGACGGGGAGTATGTCGTTGCCCGCATGGAGGAGGCCAAGGCCTCGCCCTGGTACGGCGGCAAGTACCATGTGGACCTTATCCGTCCGGGTGTGGCGGAGAAGTTTTTGGAAATCACACTGGACGCCTACAAGAAGCACTTGGGCGGCGAATTTGGAAAACTCATTCCCGGCTCCTTCACCGACGAGCCCCACCTCAAGGCCTGCGGCGACATCCACTGGACGCCCGACCTTCCGGAGCAGTTCAAGCAGCGCTGGGGCTACGAGTTCAATGCGGGACTGCCCCTGCTGAAGGACGACTCGGCCAAGGCGCGCGAGTTTCGGCACAACTATTTCCAGGTGATCAACGACCTGTTCGTGGACCGCTGGGCAAAGCCGTACTACAACTATTGCGAGAAGAACGGACTCGAATTTACGGGCCACTACTGGGAGCACAGTTGGCCCGAATGCGACCATGTTCCCGACAACATGGCCATGGCCGCCTGGCAGCAGCGGCCCGGCATCGACCTGCTGTTCAACCAGTATGCCGAGGGCGTGCATGCGCAGTTCGGCAACGTGCGGTCGGTGATCGAACTGGCCAGCGTGGCCAACCAGACGGGACGCCAGCGCACACTCAGCGAGACCTACGGCGGCAGCAGCGCCGAGATGACCTTTCAGGACTACAAGCGCATCGGGGACTGGGAGGAGGCACTGGGGGTGAACACGATCAACGAGCACCTGTCGGACGTGACGATGCGCGGCGCGCGCAAGCGCGACTATCCGCCCACCTTCTCGTACCACTCGCCGTGGATGAGCGAGTACCACGTGCTGGTCAGCTATTTCTCGCGCGTGTCCTACGCCCTGTCGCAGGGTCACCAGGTCAACCCGGTGCTGCTGCTCAGTCCGACCACGACGGCGTGGATGCATCAATTTGGGGAAAAGAAGACCCTCGAAGCGCTCGGGGACAGTTACCAGGCGCTCGTTGTGCGGCTCGCGAAGGAGCAACTTGAGTTCGACGTGGGCGACGAGCACATCATGCTGGAGCGCGGATCGGTGGTGAAGGCCGCGGCGGGCAGGGCCGCGCTCAAGGTGGGTGAGCGGCAGTACACCGTCGTGGTCGTTCCGGAAAGCATGGAGAACCTGAACAAGTCCACCAGCGAACTGCTCAAGTCCTATCTGGATCAGGGCGGCGTCGTGCTTTCCTGCGCCGGTCCGGACCAACCCTCATGCATTGACGGCCGCGCGAATGACGCCTGCAAGGCGTTGCGCGCCAATGCGGGCTGGCAGAGCGTAAAGCCGGAAGAGGTCGCCGCGAAGGCGACGGCGCTGTGCGCGCCTGTGATGCGTGTCGTGCTGGACGCGGACAACAAGGGCATTGTGTACCACCACCGCCGTCAACTGGCCGACGGCGACCTCGTCTTCATCACCAACACCAGCAACGACGTGCCTGCCACGGGCAGTGTTGTGGCCGCGACCAAGGGCATGCGCGAGGTGAATCTCGACACGGGCGCCCTCGACGCGCGCGCGTTCGAAACGCAGCCTGACGGCAAGATTGCGACGAAGTTCACGCTGCCCGTGTGCGGCAGCATGATGCTCTTCCTGGACAAGGAGCCTGTTGCCGCGCCGTCGCTGCCCGCGCCGGGCGAACGCAAAGCGGTGCCTGTGGAGAACCTCACTGCCAAGCGCATGGACGACAACAATCTGATCCTGGATTATGTCGATGTGACCGCGGGCGGCGAGACAAAGAACGGTGTCTTCTGGCGCAATGCGGCCGAACTCACCTTCAAGAAGAACGGCCTGCGCGAGAACATCTGGGACCATGCGGTGCAGTTCGGCGATGAACTGCTCAAGACGCCTTTCGCGGCGGACAGCGGCTTTGAGGCCACGTACCACTTCGTGATCGAGGGCGCGGTGCCGCAGCGGTTGTTTGCCGTGGTGGAGCGTCCCGACATCTACACCATCACCTGCAACGGCGCGCCTGTCACGGCGACGGCGGGCGAATGGTGGCTGGACCGCGCCTTTGGCCGGATCGACATTGCGAAGGCCGCCAAGGTCGGCGGGAACACACTGACCATCAAGGCCTCGCCGATGAACGTGTTCCACGAACTGGAGGCCGCCCACATTGTGGGCGACTTCGCGCTGAAAGCCGCGGAAAAGGGCTTCGTGATCACGCCCGCCGCGCCGCTCGCGCTGGGCGAATGGAACAAACAGGGCATGCCGCTCTACGGCCACCGCGTGTCCTACACGGCCGAATTCAAGGCGCCCAAGGGCGGCCGCTGCATCGTGTCGCTGCCGTCGTGGAATGCCGTGGTGGCGCAGGTGCTCGTGAACGGCAAGGATGCGGGGGCGGTCTACCGCCAACCGATGGAATGCGACATCACCGAACAGGTCAAGCCCGGCAGGAATACGGTCGAGGTGATCCTGTATGGTTCACTGCGCAACACACTCGGCCCGCACCTGGGAAACAAGGATGTCGGCATTACCCATCCGGGATCGTGGAACGGCGCCCCCGAATCGCCGCAGCCCGCGGGCGCGGAGTACTTCAGCATCGGTTACGGGTTGCTTGCGCCTTTTGAGGTGTTCACGGCCGCTTCGTAAGGCTGACACGGACGGCCACGGACGGACACAGACGGACACAGACCTGTGCCGTTGGTCCGGTTTACTACGGCAATGGAACGAGGAGGAACGGACGATGACGGAACGGAAGTTGCGTGTGCTGGTGCACGGCGCCGGCTGGGTGTCGGGCGAGCACATCAAGGCGTTCAAGAACAACCCGAACGCGGAGGTGGTGGCCATATCGAGCCGCAAGCTGGAAAGCTGCAGGGCGCGGGCGGAGGAGGCCGGGCTGGAGGGCGTGGCCTACTACACCGACTATGACAAGGCGCTGTGCCACGAGGGCGTGGACATTGTGTCCGTGTGCACGCCGCAGCAGCACCACGCGGAGAACGTGATCGCCGCGGCGCAGGCGGGCAAGCACATCGTCATCGAGAAGCCCGTCGCGAACACGGTGGACGAGATGCGTGCGATGATGGCGGCGGTCCGCACGGCGGGCGTCAAGACGGTGGTGAGTTTCGTGCTGCGCTGGAACCCGCTCTTCGAGACGGTGAAGGCGCTGATCGCGGACGACGCCATCGGCGACGTCTATTACACCGAGGCGGACTACCAGCACGACATCGCGAGTTGGTGGAAGGGTTACGAGGACGGCCGCACCAAGGCGCTCGGCGTAAGCGCGATGATGGTGGCCGGCTGCCACGCGATTGACGCGGCGCGCTGGTTTGCCACAAAGGATCCAAACGCGGCGGCGGTGCCCGTGGAGGTGTTCGGCTACTCGGGCGGCTACCGCAAGGGACTCGACACCGAATACGACTACTTCTCCAACACCTGGCGCAAGGCGCCCCCGCTCGAATATGACGACCTCGAGGTGCTGCTGGTGAAATACAGCAACGGCGCCATGGGCAAGATCTCGGTGAACTACGGGTGCGTCATGCCCTACACCTTCCCGGTGGAGGTCTTCGGCACGCGCGGCACCATCAAGGACAACAAGGTCTGGTCGCACAAGTATCCGGGACAGAAGAACTGGGCCGAAATACCCACCATTGCCCCGGAAAGCGCCGATGTGTCCCATCATCCCTTCCAGGGGCAGATGGACCACTTTGTCGACTGCATACTCAACGACCGGGAATCGCACTGCAACCTCGCGGACGCGATCCACACGCATTCCATCGCGTTCGCCGCACTGGAATGCTATGAGACAAGAATGCCGGTGCGACTGCCGTTTCCGGGATTAGGCTGAACCGGAAAAGAGAAGAACCGTTTAACCACGGAATACACGGAACGACACGGAAAAGAACAGAGCAAGAACCAGAACCTTGCAGCCCATTTCTTTGTGATCTTTGCGTTCTATGCGGTTAAGAAGATAAAGACAATTTACCGCAAAGATCGCAGAGAGGAATATTCTCCTGTGCGGTTTGCAAGGCAAAACATGAAAGGGTATGGGAATGAACGAGACGCTGGCGATTGACGGGGGAAAGAAGTCACTTGAGGGGCCGCTGCCGCCTTGGCCGTGCTTTGACGAGGCGGCGATCGCCGCCGTGACGGACACACTGCGCGGCGGCAAGGTGAACTACTGGACCGGCGCGCGGGGCATGGAGTTTGAAAAGCGCTTCGCCGAATGGCAGGGGTCGCGCTTTGCCATCAGCACCACCAACGGCACCAGCGCGCTGCACACGGCCCTTGCCGGACTCGGCATCGGCCCGGGCGACGAGGTCATCGTGCCGAGTTACACCTTTATCGCCACCTCGTTTTCGGTGGTGCAGGCGGGTGCCGTGCCGCGTTTCGCCGATGTCAACCGCGACGACCACTGCCTGAGCGTGGAGAGCGTGGAGAAAGTGATCACGAAGCGGACGAAGGCGATCATGCCCGTGCACCTCTACGGCAACGTGGCCGACATGGACCCGCTGCTCGAACTGGCCAAGGCGCACGGCCTGCACGTCATCGAGGACAATGCGCAGGCCTTCGGCGGCGCGTACAAGGGCCGGAAGACCGGCAGCATCGGCAGCGTCGGCGCGTGCAGTTTCTGCCAGAACAAGACCTTCACCACGGGCGGTGAGGGCGGCATGGTCACGACGGACGACGAGGAGGTGGCATGGCGCTGCCGCAGTTTCCGCGACCACGGCTACGACGTGCGCGAGCGGTTGCGCCTGCTGGAGATGGAGCAGAAGCTGCCCTATATCCACAACATGGTCGGCTGGAACTACCGCATGACCGAGATGCAGTCGGCCATCGGCCTCGCCGAATTGGACCGCATGGACAACTGGAACATGCCGCGGCGGCAACGCAACGCCGGCATCCTGCTCGAGGAGCTTGCGGGCATTCCGCAGATTCTGCACCTGCCGGTGGACACGCCGGAGCGGCGCAACGGCTGGTTCGTGTTTCCGATCACGCTCGACATCGACCGCCTGTCCTGCGACATGAAGGGGTTTCTGGCGGCGCTGGGCGCCGAGGGCGCGCCCTGCTGGAACGTGTTCTGGCCGCAGTGCCACACGGAGGCTGCCTTCCAGAAGCACAATGCCTTCGGGTTCTCGGGGTTCCCGTTCACGTCGAAGGAGTACTCGGACCCGGCGTCGGTGGACTATACCGGGGTGGACGTTCCAAACGCGCTGTGGCACCAGCCGCGCACGTTCATCACGTTCATCTTTCCGACCTACGAGGAAGGGCACATGCGCGGCATCGCCGCGGGCATTAAGAAGGTAATCGCGGCGTATTCGAAATAGTCCGCGGAACCGCGGCGGAGGGCCAGTCATGAAGACCAAATGGGCCGTGCTTGGTTCGGCGGGGATCGCCCGGCGCAGAACCATTCCCGAGGGCATCACGAAGGCGTCCAACGCGGAATTGGCGGCGGTGTTTGACGTGAACCCCGCGGCGAATGCGGAGGTGGCCGCGCAGTTCGGCGCCGTCGCCTGCGCAAGCGAGAATGAACTGCTGGCATCGGACGCGGACATCGTGTACATTGCCACGCCCGCGTGGCTTCATTGCAGCCAGGTGCTGCGCGCCGCGGCCGCCGGGAAGCATGTCCTGTGCGAAAAGCCGCTGGGCATGACCGTGGCGGAGGGCGCGCGAATGCTCAAAGCGTGCGCGGATGCCGGGGTCACACTGGGCACGGGCTTCATGATGCGGTTTCACGCGCAGCACCAGGCGGCGCTGCGGCTGGTGCGGGAGGGGCGCATGGGCGTCCCGGTGCTGGGCCGCGCGCAGTTGTCCTGCTGGTATCCGCCCATCGCGGAGGCATGGCGCCAGTCGCCCGAACAGGGCGGCGGCGGAAGCCTGATGGATCTGGGCGGGCACTGCATTGACCTGCTTGAAATGTTCTTCGGCCGGGCGCGGAGCGTCATGTGCCTCACGGGCAGCCTGGTGCAGGCGTACGACAGCGAGGACACGGCGCTGGTGCTGCTGGAGTTTGAGTCCGGCGCGAAAGGCGTGGTGGACTGTCTCTTCAACGTGCCGGACGCATCCTCCCGCAACCGTCTCGAACTGTACGGCTCCCTAGGCAGCATCCTCGCGGAGGGCACTATCGGGCAGGGCGAGCTGGGCAGCATGACGGCCCACCTTGAGGCGGCGGCGGGGGGCTACGCGGCGCAGCAGGAACGCGGCGTCGACGGCGGTTTCGCCATAGCCCCGGAGCCGGTTAACATGTACCGCGCCGAAGTGGAGGCCTTTTCGCGGGCGGTTCTTGACGGCATCGACGCGCCGGTCAGCGGCGAAGACGGCTGCTGGAGCCAGAAGGTGCTGGCAGCCTGCTATAAGAGCGCGCGCACCGGCGCGCGCGTTATGATTGACTAGTCCGAAAAACGTGAACTGGTTCGCATAACGCCGGCGTTACGGAAACGGATTGCCGCCCAGATATCCGAATCAACTTGGCACCATCCGGCAAACGGAGGAACAGGACATGATCTCTCGCGCGGAACGGCAGGAAATTCTACAGCGCAAGCCCGAAACACTTGGGAAGGGGAGCCCCGTCTTGGCAGCGCCTACTGTGAGGACGAGATCGACGCGGCCGTCACGGCAATGCGTGACTCGCAGGACGTGGGCCGCGGGTTTACGGGGCCGCAGATCCCGGCGTTTGAGGCGGCGTTCGCGGCGTACATCGGCACGAAGCACGCCGTCGCCATGAACAGCGCCGGGCCGGGCCTCGACACGGCCATGCGGTATCTTAACCTGCAGCCGGGCGACGAGGTCATTGTCCCGGCGATCAATTTCGTGGCCTCGCCGCTGGCGGTGGCCGGGGCGGGCGGGCAGGTCGTCTGGGGCGAGGTGAATCCCAAGACGCTGCAACTGGACCCGAACGACGTGGAGCGGCGCATCACGCCGCGCACGCGCGCCATCTTCCCCGTGCACATGAACGGGCTGGCCGCGCCCATGGACGATCTTCTTGAACTGGCGCAACGGCATCCGCACGAGAAGCACGGGCCGCTGACGGTGGTCTGGGATGCGGCGCGGGCCTGCGGCGGCGGGTACAAGGGCGAGAAGCTTGGCAGGCGCGGCCTGATGACGCTGTTCTCGTTCCACACCATGAAGAACATGGTGACGCTCGGCGAGGGCGGAATGATGACCACCGACGACGACGACGTGGCGCACTTCTTTCGGGCCTCACGTTTTTACGGGTTCGACGACATGGAGCTTTGGGGGTCGTCGTATGTGATGAACAAGGTGCAGGCCGCGGTCGGGCTGGTGCAGCTCGGCAAACTGGACGGGTTCATCGCCGCGCGGCGGCGACTGGCGCAGGCCCGGAACGCGATGCTCGCTGATGTGCCGGAGCTGACATTGCCGTTCGAGCCCGGCGACTGTCTGCACACGTATTATCTCTATACCTGCCTGGTCTGTCCGGAATGGGCTGGAGAGAAACGCAACCGGCTTCTGAAGATGATGGACGAGGTCCACGGCGTGAAGCTGCTCGTGGCCAACATCCCGGCGTACCAGGCACATCATTTCCTGCGCAGGCACACCGAGGGCCAGTCGCTGCCGCTGTCCGAGGAACTGGGCGCGCGCCTGTTCTGCATCCCCACGCACCCGGCCATGTCGGACGAGGACAACGCATACATTGCCGCCGCGATCATTGAATGCGTCGAGGCGCTGCGCTGAATGTGAACAACCTGCGGAGGATTGCCCGTGGACCGACACTGGAACCTGTTTTTCCGAAGTGCTGGCGCAGCGATGCTTGCGTTTGTGCCATTCGCCGCGCACACCGCCAGAGGAGAGGACGCAAACATGAACACATCCGCACTTCAAATCACCTTTCCGCGGGACGGGGACATTCTTACCCGCCATGATGGTGATGAAACGCCCGACGGACTCACCATCACCGTGCGGGGAAACGCGCCCGCCGGAGCCGGGGTGACCGTCAATGGCGTCGAAGCGGAACATTCCGGTGGCGCGTTTTCGTGCGCCCTTCGCATGGCCGATCAGCGGACACGCATTGTCGCCGAAAGCGGGGATGCCCGCGCCGAATCGGAGGTGTTTTGGAACAAGGGCAGCCGCAAACGCTACCGCTTTTCCGTCGACGACAACATCCAGTTCTTGAAGGATTTGGGTCTCAATCCAACATCGTATCCATCGCTGTTTGACCACTGGTATCTCGCCTTCTGGCGGGAGATGCATGAGAAGTACGGCGCGAAGATCCACATCAACATCTACTACCAGACCGACGGATTCGACCTCTCGCAGATGCCCGACACCTGGAAGGACGAATGGCGCGCGAACGCGCCTTGGCTGCATCTCAGCTTTCACGCATTGCAGGACAAGCCCGACCGCCCCTACCGCAACGCACGCTATACCCAAATGGCCCATGACTATGATCTGGTCTGCGGCCACATTCGCCGCTTCGCGGGCAACGAGGTGCTGACCAACACTACGACAGTGCATTGGGCCGAGTGTCCGAAAGACGCCGCAATCGCGCTCCGCGACCGGGGCATAGAGAATCTGATAGGGCTTTTCGGCGTGCACACCGGGGCCTGCACGACAGGATACTACTTTGCCCCGGAACAGTGCGCGTACATTGACAGCCGTCCGGCTTGGCACGACCGGGACACGGGCCTGACCTTCATCCCCTGCGCCATGGTCGTCAACGGCTTCGCGGTGGAACAAATAGTTCCCCGACTTGAAGAGCGCGCGGCGTCGCCGCACACGGGTGAGCTGATCGAACTGCTCATTCATGAGCAGTACTTCCGAAAGGAACTGGACCTTTACCAGCCCACGGTCTTGGACAAGGTACGCACCGCGCTGCAATGGGTCACCGAACACGGCTACGAGCCGGTCTATTGGAGTGACGGTTTTCTCGGCACTCCTTGAACACGTTTAGGAATAACTGCCATGTCCGGCAAGAGAATCTGGCTGACTCCGGTACTGGTCTGCCTGACCGTGGGGGTGGTCACGCCTCTTCTATGTCAATTGGCGCCGGTCCTCCGCGTCCTGACCCATGAGTTCACCCAACTGTTTGCGCTCATATCGTTTGTCACCATGGCGTTTACCGCATGGTGGCAAGCCAAGAAGACAAGTGCGGGCCATCCCGAACGGTCAGGCGCGCTGATTCTTCAGGAATCCTTCACCGTGTCCCTCGCGGGGTTGCTGCTGTGCGGCTGGACCGCCTTCGCAGTGATGGCTGCGCTGAACGCCTGGGGGCCCCGCTGCCAGTTTGCGGGCGGCGCATCGTTCTACTGGATCACATGGACGCCGACGGCTCTTTTCGGCACGGTACTCGGATGCATGGCCGGACACCGCCGCTGGGGCTGGCGGAAGACGCTTCTGCTGCTGGTGTGCATCATTGTTCTGTCCCTTGCGCAGGATGTGGTTCAGGCCCTGCGCGGGATGCGCGTTGCGGATCTTATGATTGGCGAACCGGTGGCCCTGGACCAGCGCGCGGCCATTGATGCATCGGCGTTTCATATTCACCAAAGGCTCTTCATCCTCCTGCTAACCGCAGCCCTGTGGCAGTGGGCTGTGTGGCGCGCCCGCCGGGGGCAGTCTGGAAGATCGGACGAAGATGCGGCGGCGACGCGGATCTCCCGCAACCGGGCAGTCATAATCTGGGCACTGGCTGTCGCGGTGGCCGTCGTGGCGGGGAGCCACGTGGGAATCGGCTGGGGCAGGGGCGCCATGCTGTCCTACCTGTCCGCCGAAAAGAAGACCGAACATTTCATCATCGCTTATCCGCCCTCCGGCGATGCGGCAAACAACATTGACGAGATTTCCAACCACGCCGAATGGTGCTGGGATGATTTGTGTCGGCGGTGGGGGATTGCCCCGCGAAAGAAGGTGGCCCTGTACTGTTTCAACAATTACGGCGACCTGCAAAAGCACACAGGGGCGGGCGCGCACGCCGTGGTGCGCTCCGTGTTTCTCAGCGCGGGAGAGGCCACCGGCGACACCATGCTGCATGAGCTTGTCCATGCGCTGCACATTGAGCTTGGGCCGCGATGGACCACCCTATTCAACCGGGGTGTTGAGGAGGGCGTGGCCGAGGCCTTTTCCGCCTACTACGCCGATTTGCCCGAGGCGCACCGGAGGGAGGCCGGCGCGTTGAAACACGACCGGCTGCCCGACGCCGCAGTGTTCATGGACCTGCTCGGGTTCTGGACGATTCGCGAGGGGAATGCCTATTCGGCCGCGGGATCCTTCATCGGCTTTCTCGTTCAGCAGTACGGGATGGACAAGTTCCGCGCGTTTACAAAAAGCCTGGACTACGAAAAAGCCTACGGCTGCGGGCTGGCGGATTTGGACAAGGCATGGCGCGTCTTCCTCTCCTCGATTACCGTGGACCTGGAAACCCAGCTCCGCGCGGCCGAATCCTACGATGCCACGCTGTGGGGCGAAAGCTATTTGGACTGCGGTTGCCCGAAGTTGGGCGACACCATCGAGAAACCCGAGACACGCGCGCGCAATCTCTGGAATGCGGGAAACTACCGGGCCGCACAGGATGCTTACGCGGGACTGTTCAAGAAGGACGGCAAGGCCCGCTGGGCCGGACAAATGGCACAGTGCCTGTACAGGATGGGGCGCGAAGAGGAGGCTGTGCCTCTGCTGGAACAGCAACTGGCACGCGCCGACTTGACCGACTTCGACAGAGTCCCGACGCTGAAGACGCTGGTGACCTGTTTGATGTCGATGCAGGCATGGGACAAGCTGTCTGTCCGCCTGGATGAACAGATCGCGCTGGAGAAAGACGCCGAGGCACTGAAGGATCGCAACGCGATCCGCGAGTGTCTCCTCAATCTGAACCTGCGCGAGGCGGTTGCCGGGGCGCTGCTCACGGAAGACGCGAACCAGCGCTGCCGGCAGCTCAAGGACCTCGCAGAGCGTTTCCCGCAGGAGGCGCCGTTGCGGCAGCTCTGTCTGACGCGCGGCATCAGCACGGACATGCCCCGGTTTGGCCGCGAAATGAAACGCCGCATTGCCGAGATGCTCGGCACGGTCAGGGCCGAACCGGCCACGCTGAAAACACTGTCGCCGCCCCTTGCCATGGCGGCGGACAGGCTCGTTGACAATGGAGAGTATGTCGGGGCCCGTGAGATCTATGACGCAATTTCGGGCCAAGACGCCGAGGTTATGCAACGGGCCCGCATCGAAAGGAAGAAGGATTACCTGGCCTTCCTGACCGCTCGCAGACAGCCCGTTGAACAGGGGAAATGAGATGAAACGCGCATTCGCACACATCCGGTGCTTGACGACTGTGCTGCTGCTGGTCATGTCCTGCGCAGGGGCAGAACAGGACCTGAAAGGCCCGCGCTGCATCCCCTACAAGCCCGATCCTCCGATAGCCATTGACGGCGACCTTGGGGACTGGGGAACCGTGCCGAACGCCTGGCCGTTGGGCACGGAGGCGACGGCGCATGCGGCATGGCGCGAAGAGTGTGTCTTCTTCGCGGTGGAGGCCAAGGCGGTGGAGGGTGTCGGGACCAAGCCCTTGTTCTTGCTCGTCGGCGGGGCGCAGCGCCATGTTTTCGCGTTCAACGCCGAGGCTGAGCGCCTGACGTTCACCTGCGTTTTCCCCGAAGGCGGCGCCGTGACCGGCATCATGGCCGCATCCAAACACACCGCATCGGGTGGATGGACGCTGGAGGTGGCAGTGCCCTGTCCCCTGCTCGGACTCGACAAGCCCAAAGCCGGCATGCCGCTGCATTTGGACGTCCAATGGACCAAGCGGACACCGGCAGACATATGGCCTGCCGAAGATGCCTGCCCCGCGGTGCTGACCGGCGCCGACGGAAAGGCGCCTGCCGCGCCGCCCGTGGCCGGGGTGTTCTCCAAACTGCGGCTGGAACCGGGCAAGGAACAGAGCTTCACGTTTGACGCGCCGCCCTGTCCCGAGGGGCAGATTGCGGTGCTGTCGCTGCTTGCGCGGCTGGACTTCAAGCAGGTGGCGGGCTATGCGGGGTCGCTGCGGCTCACGCTCAACGGCAAAATCATCGACGGCGGCCGCCTGCTCAACAAGCCCCCACGCATCAAGGCCCGCAGCGGCGATTTGTATTCCATGGTGGGAGGGGATGTCTTCTCCGCCTACTACAGCCCCGATTTCACCAGCCCCGACACCCACCCCCATTACGGGCCCGTGGACAAGATCGAGACCTGCCGCTTTGACCTGAACGTGTCGGGGTTGCTGGCCGAGGGCAGCAATACGCTTATTGTCGCGCACGCCGCGCCGACGAACGAGTGCGCGCTGGTGGCGGCCAACGCCGAACTGCGCTTCATGCCGCCCCCACCGCCGCCCAAGCCCAAGGCGGGCGCGCCGACCGGCCCCTTGCCGCATATTGCGCCGCAGGCGATCATCAAGACGGTGCAAAGCGCAAAGGCGCTGCCGGACGGCGTCATTGAAGTCGCCGCCAACGGTGCGACATACCGCGTCGAAAGTCGTTTCTCCACGCCCAAAGGAGAATGGGTCACGGGCGACAATGCCTGGTTCAAGTGGGAGCGGGTGCTTGATGCCAAAGATGATTTCATAGTCGTTTACGACACCTTCACGAATCTTACCCGGGAAAGGCTGCCGCTGATGCGGCACAACGAAATCAGCCTGGGAGGGGACATGGCCGGGTTGTGGCTTAGCGGCCTTGACCGGCCCAACAAGGAGGGGACAAGCACCAATCCCGCCAATCCAACCACCTACGCCGCCACGGCGTCGGTAGGCATTGGGCTGATGGCGTTGGACGATGTGTCCCGCATCCACGTCAGCAACTACGCCAAGGACGGCACAATCGGCCTGGCGGACAACGAGCTGGTGCTCGCGCCCGGCGCGGTGTATCGCGCCGAGTGGCTGATCATCCCCACAGCCGCGCCGGATTACTGGTCCTTCCTCAACGCTGCCCGGCGTGTGTACGGCGCAAACTTCCGTATTGACGGCGCGTTCGCCTTTCTGCGGGCCGATCCAAACACGGACGTATGGACCGACGCACAACTTGCCGATTTCATCCGGTTCAAGGATGCGAAGTGCGTCTCCGCGTCCATAAGCTTCCCCATGTACAAGGGACGCTACACCCACGGCACCTCGTTCCAGCAAATCCCGCTGGACAGCTACAAGAACGCCTTTGCGCGCTGGAAAAGGCTGGTGCCCGATCTCAAGACCATGGTCTACTTTCACTGTTTTATCGACGTGACCGACGAGGGTCCGGAGGAGTTTGCCGATGCGCGGCTGATCGGGTCCGACGGCACCCACGCCAACTATGGTGTGCCCCACGACAGAATCTACATTCCCACCGAGACCAACAGCTACGGCCGCGAAATCGAAAAGAACGTGGACCTGATTCTGGATGACATCAAGGCTGACGGCGTGTATTGGGACGAGCACGAATACAGCCGCTTCCCCTACCACTACGCCGAACCCTGGGACGGCTGGTCGGGCGACATCGATCCGGTGAAGATGACCCTGACCCGTCTCAAGTCCTCGGTGACGCTCCTGTCCGAACCGTGGCGTTTGGCGCTGGCGAAGAAGATTCTGGCGCGGGGACCGCTCATCGGCAACGGCCCGCCCTTCACCCGGCGCATGGCGGCGCTGCATTTCCCCTGCTTCGTCGAAACGGGCAGCATCACGAACTGCGTGCAGGCGCACCTGTGGTCGCCCATCGCGCTGGGCGATCACCTGAGCGAGCGCTCCGAAACCGACGCCTATCACGTCATGCTCGGCGCGCTGGACTTCGGCTGCGTGTACCACTGGTATAACGACCTGACTGTGATCCCGACCCACCCGCAACTGACGCGGTACATGTACCCGATCACGCCGCTCGAACTGCACGGCGGATACATCATCGGCGAGGAGCGCATCGTCACCAAGGCCAGCGGGCTGTATGGCTGGAACGACGCCTCGGAGCACGACGTGCATGTGTTCGATGATGCCGGTCGCGAGGTGGAGTCCTTCCAGACGCCGTTGATTCGCGAGGACGGCAAGACCTGGACCGAACTGCGCATCGCCGAGGATTGGTCCGCTGCGATTGTCCGGAAGTAGTTCATGCTGGAAATGGGCATTTGCGGCGGAAGCGCCGATGACTTAATATGATCCCGTAATAGAAACGTCATTGCGAGCAAAGCGAAGCAATCTCGTGTAACCGTCGACCCGCACCCCGGGCATGGTGCTCCAGGAGATTGCCTCGTCGGGCTGAAGCCCTCCCCGCAATGACGGGGCCGACTGTACATTAACCAAGGGCAGTGCACAACCCCTGCGAGGAGACTTGCCATGGAAGCGAATGGGAACCCCACGAATGCATCACGCCGCGACTTCTTGAAAACGGCCGGCGCGCTGGGCGCCGGAATGGTTGCCTCCGGCGTTGTCACGCCTGCGCGCGCGGCGGACGCCCCGCGCAAGGCGGAGACGCTGGCCATGAACGGCGGGCCCAAGGCGATTACGGCCCCTGACGCGGGCGCCACAAAGTGGCCCCTTTACGGCGATGAGGAGGTGGACCTCGTCTCCAAACTTATTCGCAATCCCGGCTACGGCCCCATCGCCGAGTTCGAAGACGCATGGAAGGCGCATTTCGGCTGTGCCTTTGCCAAAGCCCACTGCAACGGCACCAGCGCGCTGACCTCCATGATGTTCGCATGCGACTATCCCGAGGGCAGCGAGATCATCGTCTGCGATTACTCCACCTGGTTCCCCCTGGTGCCCATGCGCCTGTTCGGGCTCGTGCCCGTGCTGGTGGACGCCAACCCCCGCACCATGAACATTGACTTGGAGGCGTTCAAGAAGGCCATCACGCCCAAGACGCGCGCCGTGCTCGCCGTGCACTGGTACGGCATGCCCTGCGACTTGGAGGAAATATGCGCCATCGCCAAGGAACGCGGCATCGACGTGCTGGAGGACGCCAGCCACGCCCACGGCGCCAAAGTGAAGGACACGTTCATTGGCAACTGGGGCCGCATGGCCGGGTTCAGCCTCCAGGGCACCAAGCCGCTGCCGGCCATCGAAGGCGGCATCGGCGTGTACAAGGACCCGCGCGACTTCGAGCGGGCCGTCACCTACGGCAACTACGACCTGCCCAACACCTTCCCCGAGGACAGCCCCTACCGCAAGTACCAGGGCACGGCCCTGGGCTCCAAGCTGCGCATCCACCCCGTGTCCGCCATCCTCGCGCGCGTCCAGCTCCGTGACCTGGAAAAGCGCAACGCCGAAGGCGTCGCGCAGATGCAGAAGCTCAACGAGCGCATCACCCAGCTACCGGGTCTCACCGCACAGTATGAAGGCCCCGGTATCCACCGCGTCTTCTACGCGCGGAACTTCCTGTACGTCGACGAGAAGAAGTCGGGCATGAGCCGGGCTGCGGTCGTGAAAGCGCTCAAGGCCGAAGGCATGGACGTGGCTGAGTACTCCCTGAAACTCCAGCACGAGTACACCATGTACAGGGAAGACACGTGGTGGCGGCACATGCCCGTGCTGCCCGAGTCCACGCCCGCCTGCGACGAACTCAACGCCAAAACCATCTCGCTGCCCTACTTCACCTCGGCCCAGCCCGAACTGGTCGAACAGTACGGCGCCGCCTTCGAAAAGGTCTGGGCGCACAAGGATACCGTCGGCAAGGCCTGATTTGCGGTGGAGTGCCGTGGGGTGCGCCTGCCGTTGCGCCCGCAGCGTCCGCGCAAGTAACTGGCCTGGCCCCTAATTGACTTGCCACCGTCCCATGGCAACAATATGCCCCCAGTCCAACAACCCCACGGAGATCCGCACCATGGCCGCACGGCACGTGATTCATGTCATATCCAACACGCACTGGGACCGCGAATGGCTGTTCAGCTTCCAGGAGACGCGCATGATGCTCGTCGATTTCCTGGACGGGCTGCTGAGCGTGCTGGAAAACCAGCCGGAGTACCGGGCCTTCGTGCTCGACTCGCAGACCGTGCCGCTGGAGGACTATCTGGAGGTGCGGCCCGAAAACCGGGCCCGGGTGGAGAAGGCTGTCACGGACGGCCGCCTGCTGGTCGGCCCCTGGTACACCTGCCCCGAGGGCTTCGAGGTCAACGGCGAGTCGCTGGTGCGCAACCTGCTCACGGGGCACCGGGTGGCCAAGTCCTTCGGCAATGTGATGAAGGTGGGCCACACGCCCTTCTCCTACGGCCAGAACTCGCAAATGCCCCAGCTCTACGCCGGCTTTGGCATTGACACCATCCTGTTCTATCACGGCATCAGCCACGAGGAGACGCCAAACGAGTTCATTCTGGAGGGGGTGGACGGCACGCGCATCCTAGGCAGCCAGATGAGCAGCGGCGCCCGCTACAACTTCTACCACCATGTCTACCGCGCGGCGCTGTACGGCAAAGCCATAGACGACCGGGTGTGCACCTGGGACGAACTCGGGCTGCCGTTCCACCGCTGCGCGCCCGACCAGGCGCCGGGCCACCATTTCCTGCTCGACCCCAAACGCGGGCTGGACCTGGAGAAGGTTGCCGAGCGCGTCAAGTGGCTGCGCGAAAACGAGCGCAAAATTGCCACCACGCGCCACCTGGCGTTCATGATGGGCCACGACAGCAGCGTCGCCGACCCCGCCGAGGTGGAGATGATCCGTGAGACCGCCAAGGCCCTCGCGCCCGACAAGGTGCTCCACGACTCCTACCCGGAAATGCTCAAAGCCATCAAGGCGGAGGTGAAGTGGGACAAGTTGCAGGTGCTCAAGGGTGAGCAGCGCATTCCCAAGCCGATGCCCGTGACCATGCACCTGTACAGCGACGTGCTGTCCAGCCGCACGCGCATGAAGGCGCTGGCATCCCGCGCCGAATACCTGCTCCAACGCCGCGCCGAGCCTTTCGCGGCCATGGCTGCCTGGGCGGGCGCGGAGTATCCCCGCGCGTTTCTCGATCTTGCATGGAAGACCCTGCTCAAGTGCCATGCCCACGACAGCATCTCGGGCAGCGGCGTGGATGCCATAGAGGAGGACATGATGCACCGGCTCCGGCAGGTCATCCATATCTGCGAGGGCGTGATCACCCGGTCGCTGGGCGACCTGCAACTGCGCATCAACAACAGCAGGGCCAAGGCCGACGATGTGCTGCTGACCGTGTTCAACCCGCTGGCGCGGTCCCGGTCCGAGGTGGTGACGGCCGTGCTCGACCTGCCCTACACCGGCCCGCGCGGTGAATTTGCGCTGATCGACATGGAGACCGGAAAACCCGTCACCGTGCAGGTCGTGGCGCGCAAGCCCCACTGGGCCATCGTCAACCACGCCTGGGACGCGCCCGCCATGATGAAGAGCGAGCGGTTTACGGTGCATCTCGACGCGGCGAAGCTGCCCGCGCTCGGCCATGCCACCTTCCGGGTGGACCGCACCAAAATGTTTGACCGTGGCAGTCTGGTAACGGCCGCGAACACGATGGAAAACGAGCATCTGCGCGTGGCCATCAAGACCGACGGCACGCTGAGCGTGACCCACAAGGCCAGCGGGGTGAAATACGACGATTTGAACTATTTCCTGGACAACGGCGAGGCGGGCCACGCATGGATGCACCACAACCCGGCCATTGACCAGGTGATCGACAGCCGCGGCTTCCCGGTGCGGCTTGCCCTGGAGGAGGACGGCCCCCTGCTCGCCCGGTACCGCGTCGAGGTGGACATGATCGTGCCCGCCGGGCTGGAGGAGAACGGCGGCGACCCGTGGCAGCGGCTGGACGGCATTGGCAGCAGCGCCTCACGCTCGCGCGACACCCGCCCGCTCACCGTCACGTCCCGGGTCACGCTGCGCCGCGGCGCGAAGAGCGTGGAGGTGGCCCTGAGTTTCGACAACAGCGCCCGGAACCACCGGCTGCGCGTCATGCTGCCCACCCGCCGCCCGGGCCGGACCTGCCACGCCGAGAGCGCCTTCGACGTGATCGAACGGGAAACGGTGTTCAGCAAGGGCAGCCCGTGGCACGGCTGCAAGGGCGTCACTTTCCCCATGCAGCGCTTTGTCGACGTGAGCGACAAGAAGGGCGGGCTGGCCTTCATCGCCGAGGGTCTGCGCGAGTATGAGATCACCCAGGACACGGATCGGGCCATCTCCGTCACGCTGATGCGCGCCTACGAGATCAACCTGGCGACGGTAAGCTGCCGCTGGGACTCGCATCCCGAGATGACGCTGACCCAATGCCCCGGCGCGCACGAATTCACCTACCGCATCCACCCCCACGCCGGTGACTACGCCGTCGGCGGCGTGATTGAGGAGGCCGACGCCTTTGTGGCTCCCGTGGATCCGGCCCAGGCGGGTGTGCACGGAGGAACATTGCCCTGCCGCCGCGGTTTTGCCCAAGTGGAACCCGGCACGCTCACCCTCAGCGCTATCAAGCCCGCCGACAACGGCGACGGCTGGATCCTGCGCCTGTCCAATCCCACGCCCAAGGCGCTCAAGGGAACCGTCCGGTTTGCCCTTCCTCTTGCCTCCGCCGAACTGGTCACGCTTGAGGAGATCGCCGGAGAACCGCTCAAGATCACCGGCAACAAACTGTCTGTCACGATGGACCCGAAAAAAATCGTCACACTCCGGGTGCGGCTGGCCTAACCGTCGTCCAGGGGACTGGCGTCCTGTTCCCGCCGGTGGGGCAGCCTTGCCAACACCGGCCCGCACCGGCAACCGGTGCATGCACCCGGATGTCGCGGCACGGTTGTGCGGGACGCGGTTTTCCTGCGCAAACGGAGCCAGACACCGGGGGCCCGGGTTCCGCCTTGTATCCGCACCGCCATACTGGCATTATTATCTCCGGCGGGGCCGCCGGTCCCGCACAACAGGCGGCAAGTTATGCGCTTGAGGGAATGCGCAACGCCCATGAACATGCAGGCCGCAAAACTTTTTGCCGATTATGTGGAGCCCCGCTTGGAGGCGCTCAGCCAGCTTATGCTGGAGGCGATGCCCCCGAAGGACCGCGACACGGTGCGGCTGCTTGTCCCGCCCTGGCTTCAGGAGTTGATCGGCATGCTGCGCGGGCAGTCCTTCCGGGTCCGCGAATGGTCGGCGACCCTGTCAGAGGCTCTTGCCGCCACCGGGGGGACGCTCCTCGACCTCATTGAGGTGGGACGGTGCGCCCGGGATGTGGTGGCGCCCTTCTGCGCCGGCAGAATTCCCGGACTTGCCGACCTTGACCTGTGTGAAATCGCCAATGAGATCTATGACACCCATGTGATGCAGGCCGCCCAGTATTTCAGCCAGCGCGACCGCGACACGACCCTGTCCATGAGCCGGCGGCAGAGGTCAATCATGGACACCATGGGCCAGCCCTTCGCGCTGGTCGACGGGAACGGCTTCGTCATTGAGGCAAATGCGGCGTGCGCGCAGCAGTTGAAAGCCCCGCTTGAGGCGCTGCCGGGCCTGGACTTCGTGGCCCTGTGCGACGAGGACACCGCCCAGGAAATGCGCCGCCTGCTGCGGCAGCGCAGGCCAACCCTGAAGAAGCACGAGTTTGCCGGACGGCTCGCCGCCAGCCCGGGCCAGAAGATGCTGTTTCTCGTGCAGCCGATGTTCGACAGTGAGGGACGCCGGGACGGCGCCGCCGTGTGCTTTGAACCGGCTGACAACGAGCAGATCGGCGTCGACGACGTGCTCGATTACGTGCGACGGCGGTTTATCGACATCCTGCCTTTCCCAGTGCATCTGTTTGACGAAAACGGGGTCATCATCCATGCCACGGAGATGGCGCGCTTCTTCACCTTCGCGGACAACACCGGGCACCTGCCCTATTGTTGCCATTTCCACCGCCGCCAGGGCGCGGCCGGCACCGCCTGCGTTTGCCGGCAGGTTTTCCGCACCGGCGAGCCCCATTTCGGGGAGGTGCGGTTGGATGATCCCGACCAGACCCGGTGGTTCAGCCTGGGTCTGATCCCGATTTTCGCCCCCGACGGGCACGTCACCCACGTCGCCTGCGGACTAATCGATTTGACCGCCCAGAAACGGCTTGAAAAACGGATGGAGAACCAGATTCTTGCGCAGCAGCGGTCCTCGCTCGTGTCGCAGATCGCCCTCACCGTGGCCCAGCAACTGCGCAATCCGCTCGGCGTCGTCATCGGTTTCGCCGAACTCATGTCCAAGGGGCTGCCTCCCGAGCAAACCGCCGAGGTGGTCAGCCGCATCCTGCGCAACAGCCTGCGCTGCAAGGAAATCGTCGAGGACCTGCTCGACTTTGGCCAGGGCACCCCGCTCGAGCGGGTGCCCACCGACATGTGCGCCGTGCTGCGCGAGTCGGTGCGGCCCATGCTGACCAGCGGACAGAACCGCTGTGTGGAATGGCGCCTTCCCGGTGAGCCCGTGTGGGTGGAATGCGTGCCCACCCAGCTCGCGCAGGTAATCATGGGCGTGCTCGACAATGCCCTGCGCTTCGCCAAGTCCCGGGTGATCTGCGAAATTGGAACCGGCGGGGGCAAAGCCTGGGTCAGCGTGGCGGACGACGGCAACGGCATCCCCGGCGAGTTGGACGAGCAGGTCTTCGAGCCCTTCTTCACCACGCGCCGCGGCGAGGGCGCCGTTGGGCTGGGCCTGAGCCTGGCCCGGTCCGTGGTCCGCGACCACGGCGGCGACCTTTTCCTCGCCCACGACGCCGAGCCGGACCTGCCGGGCGCGCGCCTCGTCATTCAATTGCCCGCCGTCGTGGAAACCCTGTCCGCCGCCGAACCGTCTCCGGTGGTGGACAAGGAAATGCGGGCGCTGCAAATCCTGCTCGTGGATGACGAGTCGGATCTCCTGGACATGCTCTGCACGGCACTGACCATGCGCGGATATGAGGTTGACCCCGTCCAAACCGGCACGGATGCGCTCGAACGCGCCCGCACCTTTGACTATGACGGCATTGTGCTTGACATCAATCTGCCCGGTGCCATGAACGGCCGCGAACTGTTTCTGCGCATTACCGCCGAAAAGCCCGAGGTGGCCAAGCGTGTTCTTTTCATTACCGCCGACACGTTGAACTTTGAGACGCAGCGCTTTCTGGAGACGGTGAACTGCCCGTCCCTGGAGAAACCATTCTTGATCTCCAACTTCCTTGATGCCATGGAACTGTTAGCCAAGAAACCGTTCCGGCCCCAACATTCGCCACTAAACACTTGACAAACCACAACATGTTGTGTAGACTGCGGGTTGCGAACTGCGTATCGGCACACCTTATACTACCGGTGGCGGTATGCTTCCATTACGGAGAGTGCGACTGGTGGTCGGGGATGTCTGCGTCCCCGGCATAAACGTTGGAAAATCGGTGTGTGCCGAAAGGCCCGGCACCGCATTTTCCAGGCACGTTCACAGGAGCGGCAATGTCTGAAGCAACACGGCGGGAACAGCGCCGCCTAAAGGGCCGATGGCACCGCATTCCGGCGATTGCATTGCCGACGATTGCATTGTCGGCGATCCTGCTGGCATTTGTTACCGGCTGCACCACTGCCTCCCATCATCATGCGGTTCAATTCAAACCGGCACCCCGTGACAAGGTCGGCGCGCAGGAACTGAAGCCCGTGGAGGGGCTGGACCGGCAGGGAAAATACAGTCCGCTGGTGATTCCCAATCCGCTGCCCGAACCGGTGCTCGTGGAAATCCGGGAACTGCAAAACGACTATCCCGGCGTCTTCCAGCGCGGGCTGAACCGCGCGTCCAAGTATGAGGGGCCGTTGCGGGCGCGCCTGTGCGAGGCGGGCCTGCCCGAGGACCTGATCTGGCTGGCCATGGTCGAGAGCATGTTTCAGAACAAGATTGTCTCCCCGGCGGGCGCGGGCGGAATGTGGCAGTTCATGCCGCCCTCCGCCCGGCGCTTTCAGTTGCGGATGGACAGCTATGTGGACGAGCGCTACAACTGGCAGCGCTGCACCGAAGCCGCCATCGCGTACCTCAAGGAACTGCACGACTTTTTCGACGGGCACTGGGAGTTGGCCGTCACGGCCTACAACATGGGCGAGGGTGGACTGCAGCGCGCCATTGACGCCACCGGCGGCGAAACCGACTTCTGGAAGCTCATCCAGACCCCGCCGGCCTCCGACCGCATCCGGTTGGAGTCCAAGAAATACTACCCGCGCCTGCTGGCCTATGCCGTGGTCACCGCCAATCCCGAGAAGTACGGATTCACGCGGGGCACGGAGCTGCCGGACGAGGTGGAGCGTGTGCCCGTGCAGGGCATGTACGGGCTGGCCAAGCTTGACGAGGCGCTCGGTTTCGCGCCCGGCACCCTCGAACAGTTGAACCCGGACCTGCTCCGCGACACCACGCCGCCCTCGGGCGAATACCGTGTGGCGGTGCCCCGGCAGGACAAGGACCGTTTCCTGGCCGCGCTGCAGACCGTACCGACCAGCCAGCCCGTTGCCCCACCCACCGTCATGGCGTCGGGCAACTACAAGGTGCGCAGGGGCGAGTCACTCGCCGCCATTGCCAAGAATTTCGGCACGACCGAGAAGGAACTGCTCGCCGCCAACCGGCTGAAATCCGCCAAGGCCATCCTGACGGGCCAGACACTGGTCATTCCGGCCCGGCCCGACGCAAAGGGCGGCGCGGCGGCCTCCGCGCCCGCGCCCCAGCCGGTCAAGGCCGCAAAACAGGACAATACCCCGGCGGCCCCCGCCGCCGACGCGGCCCCCGCCACCCCAAAAACCTACAAAGTGCGCAAGGGCGACACGCTGGCCAAGGTGGCGGACGACAACAAAGTCCCCATGGCGCAACTGGTTGCCTGGAACAAGATCGGCAAACAGGGCGTCATCATGGAGGGTCAAATACTGACCGTGGGAACCGCCGCCCCCGCTCCGGTCGCAAAGCCCGCCGCCGACGAGGCGCCCGCCGCCCCCAAAACCTACAAAGTGCGCAAGGGCGACACGCTGGCCAAGGTGGCGGCCGACAGCAAGGTCCCCATGGCGCAACTGGTTGCCTGGAACAAGATCGGCAAACAGGGCGTCATTGTTGAGGGTCAAATGCTCACCGTAGGAGCAGAAGCCCCGGCGCCGACACCGGCCGCAAAGCCCGCCGCCGCCGCCGCGGACCAGGACAACATGCGGTATCACCAGGTTGCCCCGGGCGAATACGCCGCCGCCATTGCCAAGCTCTATGGTCTCAAAACGGAAGACCTGCTGCGCATGAACGGCAAATCCAAGGACACAACACTGCTGGTCGGCGAGAAGCTTGTCGTCGGATCAAAACCCGGTGGCAAGGCCGCCGAGCCGGTCCGCGCCGAAGTGGCGGCCAAGGACCAGAAAAAGTCCGATGACGCACCCGCGAAGGAAAAACCGGGCAAGGCCGAGCCGAAGCTGATCACGGTGAGCTACAAGGTCGCCCGGGGCGAAAGCATCGCCGGCATCGCGGCCAAGAACAACATGAAGCCCGAAGATCTGATGGCGATGAACAAGCTGACGGCCAAGTCCGTAATCAAGGAAGGCCAGGAACTGACCCTGCGCAAGCCCGCCGCCGACAACGGCCATGATGCGGGCGCCGCCGACGTGAAAGTGGCCAAGGCAACGGACCCGAAGGACGGCAAGGTCGTGCACACCGTGGCCGCCGGGCAGAATCTTACGGTTATCGCCAAGCAGTACGGGGTGGAAATCAACCAGCTCTACGAGTGGAATGCCTGGCCAAAGAACCGCGTGCTGCAGGTCGGCGACGCGGTGGTCATCTACAAAAAGAAGCGCTGATCCCGCAAACGGCCGTCAGGCCGACCCGCCCAGCAACACGTTGACACAAACAACACGAGGCAGACACTACGGTCTGCCTCGTGTGTTTTCAGCCTTCAGCCTTCAAACTTCAGCCTTTTTCAGGCCTTCTCTTCTCAGTATTCGCCAAGCACCGCGCTGTGAATCCAGTTGATGAACTCGCACTCACGAATGTCATCCTCAACAATGCCGTCGTCGATCTTGAGCTGCCAGCGGATGTGCTTTAGCGTCGGGTCGGCATGAACGGCCTCGAAATTCTCCACATAAGCCATCATGTCGTCATGGTCCTTGAACCAGCCCTGCTGGATCAGCCGCTCCTCGCGGGCAAGAATCAGCCGGGCCACCTCGTGCAGGTTGTATTCAGGATGGTACTGCACGCCCCAGAACACGCCCTTCTTGAAATGCACCGCCACGGCCTGCACAACGCTCCAGTCGTTGCCCGCCATCAGCGTCGCGCCTTCGGGCAGATCAACCACCTGATCGTCATGGCTCACGAAGTGCGAGTAGACCACCGGCTTGTCCTTCATCATCGGGTGTTTCCTGCCCTGATCCGTGAGCATGATTTTAGTGGCGATGCCCATCTCGCGGCCCTTCGGATGCGGCGCCACCGAGCCGCCCGCCACCCAGCACGCCAACTGGATGCCCCAGCAACTGCCAAACTGCGGGATGCCCGCCTCGTAGGCGCGCAGCGCCAGACTCTTGTGCGCCTGCACGCGCGGGTCGTCGTTGTGGTAAATGGTCAGGTTGCAACCCGGCCAGATCACCCCGGCATAACCGGAAAGCTGCTCGTCCGTCGGCGGCACTGCGCCGGGGTCGCTGCTGTACCAGATGTCATATTCCGCGCCGGGCAGCCGCTTCACGAGCAGGTCCGCGTAAAGCTGGCCCGCCAGCGCCATGCCCACCGTTTCAAACTGCTGCCGGCTCTCGATCGAGTAGCCGTCGGGGATCAGGAACCGTAACTTCTCTGCCATGATCATCTTCCTTCTTCATTATAGAGTGCGGTGGCCATGCCACCGCTTTTCTTCGCCGGGGCCATGTCCCGGCGTTTGTGCGAAAGCATGGCTTTCACACGGACAGCGGCGGCATGGCCACCGCACTCAAAAAAATCACAATGCCGTAATAAACTGATACGCCCTGTCAATGAAACCCGGGTAGTTTTCGTGCATGAAGTCCGGGTAAATCACCGTTTCCTTCGGGGAGCTTATCTTGTTGAACGCCGCAAACTGGGACGACGGGGGGCATATTTCGTCCATCAGGCCGACGGCCATGAGCACCTCGGCGCGAATGCGCGGGGCGAGATGCTGAAGGTCGATGTAGCCCAGCTTCGTCCAGACCGCCTCCTCGCGCGCGTGGCGCGGATCGAAGAGACGGAAATAGTCGCGAATCTCCCTGTAGGCGTCCTTGCACAGGTCCATTTCCCACACGCGCAGGTAGTCGCACAGGAAGGGGCACATGGGCGCGATGCGGCGGATGCGCGGTTCCAACGCCGCGCAAGCCAGCGTGAGCGCGCCGCCCTGGGACATGCCCATCGCATCGACGCGTGCCGCATCGACCTCGGGCAGGCCCATTACCACACGCGCCAACTGCGCCGTGTCGAGGAAGATGTGCCGGAACATGAGGTTTTCCGGCTTGTCATCCAGGCCGCGGATGATGTGGCCGTTGAGCGTGTTGCCCATGGTGCCGCCCACGTCCCGCGACAGGCCGCCCTGCCCGCGCGCGTCCATCGCCGCCACGGTGAACCCCGCCGCCACCCAGCCGAGCTTGTCGTGCCAGTCGCCGCAGTTGCCGGTGTAGCCGTGGAACTGGAGCAGCGCCGGGCCCGGTTTGACGGCGTTTTTCGGGCGCAGGAACTTGGCATGGATGCGCGCGCCGCGCACGCCGGTAAAGTAGAGGTCAAAACACTCGGCGAAGTCCGTCTGAAACTCAGCCCGGACAAATTCCGGGTTGGGGTCGGTGTGGTGGTTCTCCGCCAGGGCATCCTCCCAGTAGTCATCGAAATCCGCGGGCCTTGGGTTGCGCCCCTGGTAGGTCCGCAGTTCGTCGAGCGGAAGGTCAAAAATCGGCATGGGCCAACTCCCTATTCCATCGCCTCAAGAATTTCGGGCAACTCGGCGTAGTCGTCACACACGGCGTCGGGCAGGTGCCCCTCCAGCGGCCGGTTCTTCACCACCGTCAGCAGCACGCCGCGCGCGCCCACGGCATGCGGGCCGCCGAGGTCGTTGTGCGGCCGGTCGCCGATGTGGACGATGCTCTCGATGGGAATGCCGTAGTGCGCGGCCACCGCCTCATACACGGCGGGGTGCGGCTTGGACCGGCCGATCTCGTCGGAGAACACGAAGTAGTCGAAATGCTCCAGCATGCCCGCGCCGCGCAGCAGTTCGCGCAGGTTGCGGCCGGGGGTGAAAATTGCGTCGGACACGATGGCCAGCGGGTACTTGCCGTGCAAACGGGCCAGCGCCTCGACGGCGCCCGGCGCGGGATTGGGCTGGCATTCCAGTTCCATCCGCTCCAGCGCGTCCACCAGCGCCGCGAAATCATCGCCGGGCAGCTTCCGGCCGAGGCCGTCCAGCAGCACCTGCATGCGCTCGGTCACCGACCAGGTCACATGCTGGTCGTGCCACACCTTGCGGAACGCCGCGTCCTGCACGTCAAACGCCAGATCCGACAGTGCCCGGTCGATGGGGGCCTGCTTTGACAGCAGTGTGTGCAACAGGTCCCGGCGCGCCTCCGCTTTCGTGGGCAATCCCGCCGCCGCACGCTTCGGCTCGTCCGAATCGTCGTGAAAAAGGCAGTCCCAGAGATCAAAAGTCACCGCGCCAATCGGCCGTCCAGCCATGATGTGTCCTTCCATGTTGATGCGCCTGAACAGGCGGACGCCGATGATAGCACACCCCGCTTAATCGGGAAAAACCGCAGCCGCTAAAGTGGTTTGTGGTTTCGGTCACAGCAGCGGCGCGATAATCTGGCACAGTTGCTCGGCCCAGAGGCGGCCCGGGGCGGGTTTCTTGCCCGTGAGATGCACGGACTGGGCCTGAAGCCAAGCGGCCCATGCAGCCACCTTTTCGATCTCGGGGCGGGTGTAGTGGAACAGGGCCAACTCGAAGTTGAGGTAAAGACTGCGCATGTCGAGGTTGGGCGTGCCGGTGATGGCCAGCCGGTGGTCAAAGATCATGGCTTTGGCGTGTACCATCCCCTTGGGGTAGGCGTAAACGCGCGCGCCAGCCGTCACCAGATCACGCAGGGCCGGACCGCGGGCGAAGTCGGCGATACGGTGGTTGGAGCGCAGGGGCACCATGATGCGCACATCACGCCCCGCCCGCGCCTGGACGGCAAGCAACCGGAAAAAGGCATCGTCGGGGATGAAGTAGGGCGTGATGAGCCAGATGCGCTCGCGCGACTCCATCACCTCGCTGAGCAGCGTGTCGGGGAAGGTGTCGGCGGGCACGTCGGGGCCGCTGGCCACGATTTGCAGTGTGGAGATCGCTTCCGCGTCCCCGTCCGTGCGCTGCCGGGCGATGGTGTGGGCCAGGGGCGGCACGGCAAGCCGTTCGTCCGTGGCGTAATTCCAGTCGCTAATGAAAACCGACTCAATGTCGGCCACGATTGGCCCCTCGACGAACACGGCCGAATCGAGAAAACGGTCCTTGCGCGGCGTCGGCCCCATGAAATCGGTGGCAAGGTTCATGCCCCCCACCATGGCGGAGGCATGATCCACCACGACGATCTTGCGGTGGTTGCGCAGGTTGGCCGACCACTTGCGCTGGAACGGGAACACAGGCATGAAACGGCCCACCCGGCCGCCCGCGCGTCGAAGCGGCGCGGCAAAACCCCGGCTGGTGCGGATGCAGCCCAGGCCGTCGAGCAGCAGGCGCACCTTCACCCCCTCGCGCGCCCTGCGCGCCAGCGTGTCAACCACGGCCCGGCCCACCTCGTCGTGGCCCAGAATGAACGTGGTAACATGGATGGTCTCGCGGGCCTCCTCAAACATGCCCATGACCCGCGCATAGGCCGTTTCTCCGCTGAAGTGGAGGTCCACCCGGTTGCCGGTCTCCGGCGGCGGCATGCCGGGGCCCACCATGCCCGGCCCGCCCGTCATCACGTCTTCGGCGTCAAAACCGTTTTCCGACGGGACGTCGTAAAGCGGACCCTTTGCCCGAATCTTCTGGTGCAGTTTTCGTCCGCCAAAGACCAGGTAAAAGGGGACCCCGAGCCAGGGCACCAGAACGATGGCCAGAAGCCACGCCACGGCGCCGCCGGGGGGGCGCCTCTCTCCCAGCACGCGCACGACAAGCACCACGGCGAGGAGGAAGCCCGCCAGCGTGAGCAGGTGATCCAGCAGCAGTTGTGCGGTGAGTATGGTGTTACCCCTTTGGCTTGAGAATGATGTACGTGGGCAGGCCCAGCACTTGGAACCGCGCCGCAATGTCCTTCGCGGGGGACGCAGTCAGTTCCTCGGCCTGATGCTTCACCTTTACATGGCCGCTCAGGCGCGCGGTCACCGCGGCGTCCCGCAGTACGGTCTTGTCCATGACGGCGCAGTTCTTGCACCAGGTGGCCCAAAAGTCAATGATCACGGGCTTCTTCTCCGCAAGCCCGCGCGACAGCCCGTCCTCCAATGAGGCGGTCCATCCGCCCTTTTCAGCCCCGCCGGCCACCGGCACCGCCGGACTCCACAGGGTGTAGGCGATGTGGCCGTAGTACAGGGCGAAGACAAGGATGAACAGGCCGAAGGCCTGTTTCACGCGGACCATCCATTTGCCCGGCTTGGGCAGGAACGACAGCCCCGCCCCAAGGAACGGCCAGGGCAGGGCCATGCCCGCGCCCAGCACAAAGGGCAGCGCCAGCGCGGCCGCATGCCCCTGGCTGTACAGGTCCTGCGCCTGGAGGATGGTCGAGATGACCACGGGCGCAACGCACGCGCCCGCCAGTAGCGCCGACACCGCGCCCATGGCCAGCGCCACGGGGAAGCTGCCCCGTTCGTTGCCGCGGATGCCCAGGGCGGACTGGAACCGGGAGAAATCGATCTGGATCACGTCGAACATGGCCAGCGCCAGAAGAACAAACAGTGCCGCAATCAAGGCGTTGAACCAGATGGTCGAGTTGATGGCGCCGAAGGCGGACGACACGCCCAGCACAACCACCAGGCCCAGCGCCCCGTAGACCAGGGCAATGCCCAGACCATAGGCCCCGCCCAGCGCAAAGCCGCGCGCGCGGCTGCCCGCCCGCGCGCCCGCGCCGATAATCGCCACGTTGATCGGAATCAGCGGCAGCACACAGGGCGTGAGATTGAGCAGCAGCCCGCCGCCCAGCACCAGCGCCAGCATCAGCCACAGGCTCTTGCCCGCCAGCGCGTTACCGCCGACCGGTCCGCCCTTGTCGGCGGCGTCGATAAAGGCCAGGAAGTCCGTGGTGTTCGCATAGCCGTCGAGCCGCCCCGCCACGGTGAACTGATCCGCCAGTGCATGCCAGTCCGCAGGGGACGCCGGAGGAGGCGGTGGTGCGGGGAGGGTTGACGGCACCGGCGGCGCGGGGGGTGCAGACAGAGAAGGCAACACCGGAGGAGGCGGGGCCACAGGAGGGGGTGTCGCCTGCGCGACGGCTTTGACCACATCGGGCCAGTTCGGCTCAACGAATCCCTCCAAGGGTGCCGGAGTGCCCCCCCGGGCGAGTATCTTGACGGGGATTTCGACCGGTTTGTTCACCGGTGGCATGCAGGCCTTGTCGTTGCACGCCTGATAGCGCAGGGTGCCGTGCAGGGTTTGTGTGCCCGGCGCGGCGTCTGCCGCCACGGCAATGTCCACCCCCAGCACGAAGGCGCCCTCATACACCGCCAGCGGTTCGGGGGAAAAGGACAGGGCGACCTGTTTGGCCGGGGGGTAGCCCACCATCGCCACGGTCAGCGGTGCCCCGCTCAAGTCCCCCTTTGAAGGGGGATTTAGGGGGATGTTGTCGTCGGCCTTGAATTGGAGTTCCGTGGGAATGAGGAACTCGTCCAGCGGCTTGTGCGCGTTCATGTGCCAGCCGGGGGACAGTGTGCATATCAATGCCACCCGCAGTGTGCCGCCCGGCACCATGCCGTCGGTGGCCGGACGCAGTTCCACCGTCAGGTCTGGTCTCGTCGCACCCGGCTGCGCCATGGCGGGAGAAACGACGCAGAACACCAGACCGGGAAGAATTGCCAGTAGAAGTCCTATTTGACGCGGCACATGCCATCCTCCAGTTGTGTGTTGTCAGAAGACTGATTGTCCGGCAACAAGAACCATGGCAATTATACAGGAAACAGGTACAATCGTAGCGTTCCCTGTCCGCCCCCAGAATGTCCGGATCACACGCCCGTATGGCCAAAACCGCCATCACCGCGCAGGGTGTCGGAAAGGCGATCGACGGCCAACCACTGGACGCGAATCACGGGCGCAACAACAAGTTGCGCAATGCGATCGCCCCGTTTGATGGTGAAAGGCTCCGAGCCCAGATTCAGCAGGATGACCCGGACTTCACCGCGATAGTCGGCGTCGATGGTGCCCGGGGTGTTGGGCAGGGTAACGCCGTTCTTCAGGGCCAGGCCGCTGCGCGGGCGGACCTGCGCCTCATAGCCTGGCGGCACCGCGATGCGCAGTCCGGTGGGAATCAGGGCGCGGCCGCCGACAGGAATCACAACCGGATCAGCCACGGCGGCGCGCAGATCCATGCCGGCGGCGTGCTCCGTTTCATAGGCGGGCAGCGGGAGGTCTTCCGTGCCGGGTTCCCGGGTGATTTCAATGTCCAACGGTTCAGGAAGGCTCATGACAGGACGGGTTCTCCCATTGCGGGCATGTCGTCGGGGCCAAGCACCAGCGACGCCAGGCATTCCGTCCGGAAGGTCCGCTGGGCAAACTGCTGCACTGCGTCCGGCGTGACCGCGTCAAGCTTGGCGGTCACCTCCTCCACCGGCACCACCCGCCCGTGGATGAGCAGGTTGGTGGCCATGCGCGAGGCGCGCGAACCCGGGTTTTCCAGCGACATGAGCATGGATCCCTTGATCTGCTCGCGGTTCATTTCGAGTTCGGCCTCGGGCACAGGTTCGTCACAAACGCGCCGCAGCTCGTCATAGACCAGCGTGCAGGCGCGGTCGCACTGTTCGGGCGCCAATGCCTGGTAGACGCCGACCACCCCGGCGACGGAATAATCGTTGTGATAGGCATAGATGTTGTAGGCGAGCCCCTCCTCCTCGCGAATCTTCTCGAAGAGACGCGAAGTGGAGCCGCCGCCGAGCACGTTGACCAGCATGGAACAGGTGAAACGGGCGGGATCGGTGGAGGGCAGCCCGGGAAAGGCGAGGTTGACATGCACCTGCGAGATGGGCCGTTCCACGGAGCTCACCCCGGCGTGAAAGCCCGGCGCGGGGGGCACGAGCGCGGTCTGCGCCGCAGGCCAGTCGCCGAAGGCGTCCGTTGCCTGTTGCAGCACGGCCTCCTCGTCGAAATTGCCGGCGATGGAGAACACCAGGTGCTCGGGTGTGTACCAGCGCTCGTAGAAGGCGACAACATCGTCGCGCTGCAGCGTGTTTACCGACTCCTCGGTGCCCGCGACGGGCCTGCCGAGCGGGTGGCGGGGCCAGTGAAACTCGGTGATGAGGTCGTGCGCCAGGTCGTCGGGGTTGTCCTCGACCGAGGCAATCTCCTCCAGGATGACGCCGCGCTCCTTGTCCATGTCGCAAAAGAGGGAGTTGCGCGCGATGTCGGCGAGCACTTCGATGCCCACGGGCACGTGGCGGGTGAGCATGCGCACGTACAGGTTGGTGCCCTCGCGGCCGGTGGAGGCATTGAGATAGCCGCCGCGGCTCTCCACGGCCTCCATGAGCTGGTGCACGTTGCGCGTGCGGGTGCCCTTGAAAAACAGGTGCTCCAGAAAGTGCGCGGCGCCCGATTCATGGGGCAGTTCGACCCCGGAACCGGCCCGCGCCCAGAGACCCAGGGCGGCGGAATGCAGATAGGGCAGCCGCTCCATGGCGATCGTGAAGCCGTTGGGCAGCCGGTGCACGCGCACATTTTCGTTTGACGGGGGTATTTGGTTCATGACGTGGGCGTGCCCTTCAAGAAAGAAGGGGTGGCGCACTCCGCTCGGGAAGGCGCCACCCCCGGACTGTTTAAGACTAGCGCCGGCCGCCGCCGCCGCCACGGCCGCCGCGGTCACCGCCGCGTCCGCCGCCACCGCCACCACCGCCGCCACGTCCGCCGCGATCACCACCGCGACCGCCGCCGCCGCCGTAACCGCCACGGTCGCCGCGATCACCGCGGTCACCCTGGTCGGGCGGCATGGCTGACTCGTCAATGCGGCCAAGCTCGCGATCCGCGGCGACCTTGGACAGGTTGACGCGGCCCATCTTGTCCACTTCGATGACCTTGATGTCGACCTCGTCGCCGACGTTGACGGCGTCCGTCACTTCAGCGATTCGGTAGGGGGCCAGCTCGGAGATGTGAATCAGGCCTTCCTTGTTGCCCATGACGGTGCAGAAGGCGCCGAAATTCATGATGCGGGT
>CAIXUF010001018.1 GCA_903922535.1 Candidatus Hydrogenedentota bacterium | reverse complement strand
GCCGACGGTGCAACCGTCGTGGCGACAAACGGCGCATCCACGGCACCACAGCACCAGGGCATGTTCACGCTGGTGTCGAACATGAGCGCCGCGGCTGTTTCGGCCCACCTGCCAGCCTTCTCGCCGACTGAAATCGTGAGCGGCACCACGACGGACAACGCCGTGCTCACCGGCAACAACAGCGCTTTTGGCGGCGGCACAAACGCGCCGCTTATCGGCGAACTGGACGGCGGTCCGGCCACGGCGGGCTGCCTTATGGCGGGCTACTGGAACAAGTCCGATGTTGATGCGCTCATCCCGGACAACGGCCAGTTGCAGTGCGCCGTACTCCGGCAGTCTTCAACGGACAGAAAGTCGGTCTTCAATGGGTACGATCAGGTGGTCGTCAAGAATTCCAGCGGCGCGATCATTGACAGTATTGCCCTCTCGGTGAACGGCGGCTCGCCCCAGTTGCTCACGAATACCACCACGGGCACTCCGGGGCAATTGCTCCCGGGCACCACGTGGACCACCACGGTGCCAGCGGATGCGGCTGTCGTGCTCACGTCCACAGGCGGCCCAAACACCGGCAGTCTTTCCGCCGTCTCGCCGAACGGCGGCGAGACCTGGGTGCAGGGTGACACGCAGACCATTACCTGGAACGCAACCGGCGTGACCGGCCTGGTGGCGGTTCTTCTGAACGAAAACGGCACAGACACACGGTGGCTTGGCGCGGCCCTGGCCTCGGCCGGACAATTCTCTTGGACAATCCCCGCGTCGCTGACGCCGGGCAGCGTATACAGGATTCACCTGGTCTCAGGCGACAACAATGCCATTGAGAGTTTGAGCGCCACCACGTTTACCATCGCATCCAGTACGAGTTTACCCGGAGGAACGGCGCTCAGTGTCACTACCCCGAACGGCGGCGAAACCTGGACTCAGGGCGAATACCACGTGATCACCTGGGACCAGACCGGGGTGACGGGGTTCGTGGCCGTGCTGTTGAGTGACAACGGCGTGGATATTGACTGGCTTGGCGCGGTGGCAGCGTCGGTCGGACAAATGGCTTGGACGGTTCCCGCCTGGGTGACGCCGGGCAATGCATACAAGATCCACCTGATCTCCGGCGACAACAACGCTGTGGAAGACCTGAGTGACAACGCATTCACCATCGCGTCCGGCACCCCCCCGCTCACGGTGACCTCGCCGAACGGCGGTGAGCTGTGGATCCAGAGCGAGACCGAGACCGTCACGTGGAGCCAGACCGGCGTGACCGGCGCTGTGGCGATCCTGCTGAACGACAACGGCACCGAC
The DNA here is from genome assembly GCA_903922535.1 of Candidatus Hydrogenedentota bacterium. The sequence continues at coordinate 6,622 of CAIXUF010001018.1, read as the reverse complement.
ACTGCGTGGCTGGGCGCGGTGGCCGCTTCGGCCGGGCGGTTCTCCTGGACGATTCCCCCCTGGGTGACCCCGGGCAGCGCATACAAGATCCACGTGATGTCCGGCGACAACAACGCGATAGAGGATCTGAGCGACGGCGCCTTCAGTATTATCGCGCCCCCGCTGACGCTGAGCTCGCCGAACGGCGGCGAGTCGTGGGCGCAGGGCGAGACCCACAGCATCACCTGGAATCAGACCGACCTGACGGGCGCGGTGGCGGTACTGTTGAACGTGGGCGGCGCGGACACGACATGGCTGGGCGCGGCCGCCTCGGGGCAGTTCTTCTGGACGGTTCCGGCAACACTGACGCCGGGCAGCAACTACCGGATTCACCTGATCTACGGTGATGACAACCGATTTGCGGACCTGAGCGACGGAACCTTCACCATCGCAGCGCCGGGCGATCTGCCCACGCTTGCGGTCACCTCGCCCAACGGCGGCGAGACGTGGACGGTGGGCCAAAGCTATCAGGTGACATGGAGCGAGACGAATGTGACCGGCGCGGTGGCGGTCCTGCTGAACGTGGACAGCCTCGACACGGTATGGCTGGGCGCGGCGGCGGCCTCGTCGGAGCAATTCTCCTGGACGGTTCCGTCCTGGGTGACACCGGCCAGCACCTGCAAGATCCACCTCATCTCCGGCGACAACAACGCGGTGGAGGACCTGAGCGACGGCGCGTTCACGATAGCGCCATAGGCGCATGATCCGGGTGCTGCTGCTGTGGGCAGCCTGTTTCGCACCGCAGGCGGACGCCTGCGGTGCAGAACAGAATTGAGGGAAGAGAAGGCGGGACGCCTGCGTTAGGCAACAGGGGTGCGACAAAGGTCATGCCCTGCTATAATCACCGCTGCATGTGATTTCGCCCGCGGGACGCGGGCTGTGCCCGGTGCGGGAAACTGAATGCAATGAATCTGCGATACATCCTGGTAATGACGCTGACGGGCGTCATCCGCCTCGTCTGCGGCGCCTCGTCCCGGTGGCTTGCCCCGCTGTCGGCGGAGGGCCAGCACATCTATTTCGCCAACCACACCAGCAACCTCGATGCGGTCGTGCTCTGGTCGGCCCTGCCCCCGGACATCCGCCTGCAAACGCGCCCGGTCGCCGCACGCGACTATTGGGAAAAGAACCGCGTCCGCCGCTTCCTGGCCACCAGGGTGTTCAACGCCGTGCTGATCCAGCGCGCGGGGCACTCAGGCGAGGCCGGTTCGGCGCGCGAGGTGCTGTCCACGTTCAACAACATGGTGGAGGCGATTGGCACCGACGCGTCGCTGATCATCTTCCCCGAGGGAATGCGCGGCGACGGCGAGACCGTGCTTCCCTTCAAGGCGGGCATCTACCACATCGCCAGGCGCCGCCCCGACGTCCGCTTCGTGCCGGCGTACATGGACAACCTGGGCCGCATCCTGCCCAAGCATGAGATCATGCCCATTCCCCTGCTGACCACGGTGCGCTTCGGCCTGCCCATGCAGTTGAACGAGGGCGAGACCAAGCAGGAGTTTCTGGATCGTGCGCGCGCGGCGCTCATCGCGCTGAGGGATCAGTCATGCTGACGCTCATGGGCGGTGTGCTCCAGGTGCTCGTACTGGCGAGTGTGGCCGGGTTTGGATTGAGCCTGATCATCCGGCACGAGGGTGCCGCCGCGGTGGTGGCGGGACTGAACGCCCGCATCTGGGCGTGGTGGGTGATGCTCGTCATCTTCACCATGGCGCTGCTCACCGGACACTACGGATCAATCATCCTGTTTGCGCTGGTTTCCTTCCTGGCACTGCGCGAGTTCATCACGCTGACGCCCACACGCCGCGGCGATCACCGCGCGCTGTTCTGGACCTTCTTCGTCTTTGTTCCGCTCCAGTACTTCCTGGTCGCCATGCGCTGGCACGAACTCTTTGCCGTGTTCATCCCGCTCTACGCGTTCCTGTTCATCCCCACCCGCAGCGCAATCGCGGGCCAGACGGACAACTTCCTCGCGCGCACGGCTGCCATCCAGTGGGGCCTCATGGTCTGCGTCTACTGCGTGAGCCATGCCCCGGCGCTGCTCATGCTCAAGATTCCCGGCTACGAGGGCCAGAACGCCCGGCTGCTCGTGTATCTCGTGGTCGTGGTGCAGGTGAGCGAGGTCGTGCAGTACCTGTTAAGCCGGACCCTGGGATGGCACCCCATAGCGCCCACCGTCAGCCCGAAGAAGATGATCGAGGGGGTTGCGGGCGGCGTGCTGGCCGCGTCGCTGGTGGGCGCATGGCTCTCCTGGGCAACACCCTTTCAGGCATGGCAGGGCTTCCTCTTCTCCCTGGTCATCACGCTGGTGGGCTTTGCGGGCACCCTGTGCATGTCGGCAATCAAGCGCGACCGCCGCGTCAAGGAGTTTGGCCAGTTCATGGAGGGCCCGGGCGGCATGCTCGACCGCATCGACGCCCTCTGCTTCGCCGCGCCCATCTTCTTCCACCTCGTGCGGTTCTTCTTCGCAGAGACGTGATTTCGTCGATCCAGGGTTCGCGTGGGGTGCAAGGAGTTTTGCGCTGTAAAACGGAGCGCACCGTCTTCGCTGACCTTGGTGAGGCGAAGTCGGCGCCAGCGCAGACAATTTGTGCTAAATGAATGGATACGGGTACAGCAAATTTGGCCATCGCACCCGGCCATGGGTATCGGCCATGGATGGGTGTCGGAATGAAAACGGGGGGACAAGCCCCAAGGACAGGAGATGCTGGCATGTCACAGACACGATTGGGAATCAGGGGCGTCGCGCTGGTAGCGGTATTGGCTTCACTCTCCACGCAGGCGGCTTTCAGCGACACCATTTCCACCCCAATCATGCAATACGGATACGGAGGTCTTTCTTCGAACGTCGCCTATTCGCCAGACGGAACGAAATTCTTGACCGGCTCCGGGGACTGCAAGGCGCGACTTTTTGACGTCAACACGGGCGTGCTTATTCGCACATTCGCCGGGCACAAGGAAAGCGTGTACTCCGTGGCGTTTTCCCCGGATGGAACCAAGGTGCTCACCGGATCACAGGACGACACGGCAAAACTGTGGAATGCGGAAACAGGCGCGCCCATTCGCACATTCACCGGGCACACATTAGATGTGTACTCCGTGGCGTTTTCCCCGGACGGAACCAAGGTGCTCACCGGGTCGCAAGACCACACGGCAAAGTTGTGGGACGCTGAAACGGCCGCAGAAATACGCACATTCAGCGGACACACGATTCCTGTCAGTTCCGTGGCGTTTTCCCCGGACGGGTCTAAGGTGCTCACCGGGTCGTGGGACTGTACGGCAAAACTGTGGGACCTGCAAACAGGCGTCGTCCTCCGTACTTTCGCCGGGCACACAAACAACGTGTATTCCGTGGCGTTTTCTCCGGACGGAACCCAGGTACTCACCGGCGGAGACATAACAGCAAAACTGTGGGACGCGGCAACAGGTGTTCTCATACATACTTTCAGCATAAGCAATTGGGTACATTCCGTGGCGTTTTCCCGGGACGGAACCCAGGTGCTCACTGGGTCGCAGGACAACACGGCAAAACTGTGGAGCGCGTCTACGGGTGCTCTCGTCCGCACCTTTGCCGGACACACGGGCTCGGTGGACTCTACGGCGTTTTCCCCGGACGGTGCCAAAGTGCTCACTGGGTCAACAGCTGACAGCACGGCGAAACTCTGGGACACCGCATCGGGCGCGGAAATCCGCGCCTTCAGCGGACACACGCTGCCAGCGTACTCCGTGGCATTTTCCCCGGACGGCACCAAGGTGCTCACCGGGTTAGGCAATACGGCCAGACTTTGGGATACGACTACCGGGGCACTCATACATATCTTCACCGGTCACATAGGCTGTGTTTGGTCCTTGGCATTCTCCCCCGATGGCGGCCAGGTGTTCACCGGGTCGGATGACACGGCCAAACTCTGGGACGCGATTACTGGGGCGCTCATACGCACCTGCACATTTGCTGAGGCGTCGAGAGTGTATTCCATGGCGTTTTCCCCGGACGGCACCAAAGTGCTTACCGGGGCTTATGACCAAACGGCGAAATTGTGGGATACGACTACGGGGGCGCTCATACGTACCTTTACCGGGCATAGTTCTTATGTATACTCCGTGACGTTTTCCCCGGATGGCACCAAGGTTCTCACGGGGTCTCTGGCGGACAGCACGGCGAAACTCTGGGACACCACATCGGGTGCGGAAATCCGCGCCTTCAGGGGACAGACGCACTCAGTGTACTCCGTGGCGTTCTCCCCTAACGGCGCCAAGGTGCTCACTGCTGGCAACGACACGTCAGAACTGTGGGACACGGAAACGGGTGCGCAAATTCGCACATTCAACGTGAATGGTTTTGCAACGCATTCCGTGGCGTTTTCCCCGGACGGAACCCAGGCGCTTGCTGGGTCGTCTAACGGTACGGTGACACTATGGCCGATCGAGGGCGTCATCTCCGGCACGGTGGCCGTCAACGACAACCATTCCGCCACAAATAGCACTCAAGTCGGCCTGGCACTGACATGGTCCGGTGGTTTGGGAGCCGGAGTGGTTCGGATGCGTTTCAGCAATGACGGCGCGACATGGTCCGCATGGGAGCCGGTGTCATCGACGCGTGCCTACACGCTGCCGGGCGGGGACGGCTACAAGACGGTGCGTGTCCAATACCTCGACAAGCTAAACAACCGTTCTGAAGTGTTCAACGACTACATCCGGCTGGACGCCACGCCGCCCACGGGGAGCATCATCATCAACAACGGCGCGCACGCCACGACCAGTCCGTCGGTCACGCTGGGGTTGACGTGGGCGGACGGAGCCGGGGGACAGGTGTCGCGCATGCGCTTCAGCGACAACGGGTCGACATGGACCTCCTGGATGCCGCCCGCGGCCACGCGTTCCCACACGCTGCCGACGGGCCTCGGTTACCACACCGTGCGGGTGCAGTATCTCGACAGCGTGGGCAACTACTCCCCCGTGTACAACGATTACATCAAGTTGGTGGCCCCGTAAGGGGGCGATGCATCTCACGCGCAGAGAGACGGTTCAGTAGGGTGCTCGCAGCGCAGCGGAGCGGAGCGCGCCATTCTTGGGCCTGTGTTGTGGCCGATGACGGCGTTCCATTTTTCGGAGCAGAATTCCGTGTACCCTTCCAAAGGTTATTTTGCAGCGATGTTGTACGCGATCAGCGCGTCACCATGGCGGATATAGAGGCGTCCGTTGGCAATGACGGGATGTGCCCAATGTTTGTCCGCGCCCTCGGTCACGCTGAATTTGCCCGCCATCTCCATTCCGCCCGGAGACACTTTCACCAAATCAACCACACCGGCCTTGGGGCCCTCATACACATAAAGCATGCCGTCGGCAAAGACCGCCGCGCCCTGTTTTACGTCCTTGGACTGCCACATCGCCTTGCCCGTGGCCATTTCGAGGCAGACCAACTGGTTGTTCTTGTGGCCTGTGCCGTAGAGATAGCCGTCGACCAGCACAACGCCATGGTGCTGGCAGTCAAGCTTCTTGTCCTCCCATTTGAGCGTCACGGCCGCGCCGTCGGGCGAAAGCTCCAGCGCGCCCCCGCCCGAACCGTAGCCGCCGCTGAAGTACACCAGCCCGTTGCTGTACAGCGGCGTCACGGCGTGTATGTCGTACTCGGTCTTGTGCGGATATGTCCACAGCAGCGCGCCGTTGTCCGGGTTCACGCCCACTACTAGCTTCTCCGTTTCCGTCAGCAGGATGCGGTGGCCGTTGTGCGTCACGATGGCCGGAGAGCAGTAGGACGCCTTGTCGTTGATCCCCTTGGTCGCCCAGACGGTCTCGCCGGTCATCTTGTTCAGCGCGACAACGCCGCCTTCCACCCCGCCAGGCGTGCAGATGACGCGGTCGCCGTCAACCAGCAGCGACTCGGCCAGCGTCCAGGTGTTGTTCTCGCCGCCGAATCTCTTCAGCAGGTCCGCGTTCCACAGGACGCTGTTCTTGGTGAGGTCAATGCAGTAGGCGATGCCGAGCCCGGAGAGGATGTAGAGACGGTTCCCGTCGATGGTCGGCGTGGACCTTGGGCCGGGCGCCTGATCGTTCATGGTCTCCTTGCCGTAGCGGACGACCTTTTCCATCTTGCCGTCGACGGCGTTCAGGATGGAGACCATGCCGGTCTCCTCCGCGCCCATGCCCGAAGCATAGATCTTTCCCGCAACCACGGAGATGGAGGAATAGCCGCTGCCGATGCCCTTCGCCACCCAGGCCACCGCCGGCCCGCCTTCCGGCCACGTCTTCATGAGCCCCTGCTCGTCAAAGCGGCCGTCCCGGTTCGGTCCCCGGAACTGCGGCGAATCGGCCGCAACGGCCGCGCTTGCGATCAGAATGGCGGCAAATCCAAGAATGACAAGTCGTTTGGTCATGGCTTGTTCCTTTTTCAGAGGTTGTTTGGAGCCACACTTTACCATTGTCCGCGGGGTGAAGTGCAATGCGCCTAGAGGCATTTGCGAAATGGCTAACCTTTTGTGCCTGTATGGATTTACGTGGACAGGGATTTTGGGTTTACCCCAAGCCGAGCGGGGAAATGGCCTCGCGCAGGCCGGGAATAGGCCCGTCTGAGGAAAAATCACCCCCGAAT
>CAIXUF010001017.1 GCA_903922535.1 Candidatus Hydrogenedentota bacterium | reverse complement strand
GGCGAGGTGCGCTGCGGGTCGAGCCAGATGTTGCCGCCCTCGGTCTTGCCAAACTTGGACCCGTCGGACTTGGTGACCAGCGGGAAGGTGATCCCATAGGCCTGCTTGTCCCGCAAACGGCGGATCAGGTCGATGCCGGACACGATGTTGCCCCACTGGTCGCTGCCGCCCACCTGCATGAGGCAGTCGTGGCTGTCATTCAGGTGGAGGAAATCATAGGCCTGCAGGAGCGAGTAGGAGAATTCGGTGAAGGAGATGCCCTGATCGCGGTCCTGGAGCCGGTTCTTCACGCTGTCGCGCGCCAGCATGGCGTTCACGGAGAAATGCTTGCCGATGTCGCGCAGGAAGTCGACGAGCGGCAGTTCGCAAAGCCAGTCGGCGTTGTTGATCATCACGGCGGCGTTTTCGCCGTCAAAGCGCATGAAGTGGGCCAACTGTTTGTGGATGCCCTCGGCGTTGGTCTGCACCAGTTCCTTGGTGAGCATGGAGCGTTCCTGCGCCTTGAAGCTGGGATCGCCGATCAGGCCCGTGCCGCCGCCGACCAGCGCGATGGGCCGGTGCCCGGCGCGCTGGAAATGGGCCAGGCCCATGATCGGCAGCAGGCTGCCGATGTGCAGGCTGTCGGCCGTGGGGTCAAAGCCGCAGTACAGCCGGATGGATTCTTTGGCGAGCAGCGCCGGCAGTTCCGGGTCGGTGACCTGGTTGATGAATCCGCGCCAGGTCAGTTCTTCAAACAGATTCGGGGAAGGGGTGGACATGGTCGCTGCTCCTCGCAGGGTGCGTTATTGGCTGTCATAAAAAGAGTTACAGCCGTGAAGGCCGGTGAAACGTCGCAACAGGCGGGGTCAGGCGGACAGATAGGAGCGGCGGATGTCGAAGGGGACATCCGCACAAACGCCTCCGGAAATGTCATGCCGCATGAACATGCCAATACTCTACCAGACCCCCGCGCGGCCGCGCAAAACGGGGAACCGGGAGAAGCGCAAGGTTGACGGGACGGCTATGGCCTTTCGGCAATCAGCTTCCGCACGTCATAACGCCGGTAGGGACGGTTGCAGGCGGGCTGCTGGATGGTGGAATTGGCGACCCACAGTTCCATGGTCTTCGGCCTAAAGAGCGCGTCGTGCATGTTGCTTTCCATGGCCACGCCGCGCGCCATCAGGTCCAGCGCCGTCTGCGGCGTGAACTTGCCATACAGCTTCTGCGCACGGTCCACGAGAACGTTATAGCGGTCGCCCGCGGACAGCAGCACCGCGTCCTCGACCGGACGCGGAAGCCGTTCGTTGAACTCGTTGGGGCCGATGAACTGGACGCTGGCGGGCACGGCGGCCACCCCGTAGGCCATGCCCCGGCCCTTGTCCGCCTTGGCGTCGCTGATGACGTAATAGTATTCGCAGGTGCGCGGCGTGTTGGTCATGATGCGCTTCACGTCGTCCAGGGTGTTGCCCGATTCCAGGCACTCGCGGATGAGAAAGGTCATTGGCATGCCGTCCCACTGTTCCGCGCCCTTGCCGCCCATTTCGCCAATGCCAATCTGTTTGTCGTTCATGCCGGTCACGCTGCCGAGCATGCCCGAATAGGCCACGTTCACGAACGCGTTGGCGTCCTTTGGCTCCTCAATTATGACCAACTGCCACTTGTCGAGTCCGGCCTCGCGCATGTAGTCGAGCACGCGCCCGTGCAGCAGTTCGCCGTCCGCCGTGGCCTTGCCCCACATCGCAAAGCCGCTGCAATGGAACAGTTCAGGGAAAATCGTGAAGTCCTGCACGTCTTCGACGGCCAGGCCGGTCGCGTCCGCCATGCCTTTGATTTCCTGCTTGAACTTCTCCGGAATGAACGGCGCGGTGCGTTTCCACGCGTCGCGCAGGCCGGTCTGGAAATCGCCGTCCCACGAGGCCACCCCGACCACCCGCAGCACCATGGAAGCCGCCTCAATCTCCTCCTTCATCAGCGTGCCGTGCTGGAAACCCATGTCATAGTGCGTGCCCTTGAGATGCAGCACCCGCTCCTCGTCGATTTGTTCCAGATAGGCCGGGCCGAATTCCCTGAGCAGCTTGCGCGGCGCCTCGGGAGCGATGGTGGCGGGGACCATGTCCTTCACGGGACTCGTGCCGGCCAGCCAATGGTCCGCCGGGGTGCCGGGGGCATCGGTGGCCTGGGCAAAGGCAAAGGGTTGCAGGGCGGCAACGATCAAGAGCAGCACGAGCGTACAAATCGGTCTCATGAAGGAATTCCTTGTGGCGCATGAAAAAACACCGCCTTACAGACCCGTGCACGGCTCCGCCAGTTTCAGATTCGGGCGGGTTTTCATTGTCGGGCGCTTCAGTCTTGGGCGATGGGCCGTTCTTTGCCTACGGGAGAGGAGCCACCAACTTGATGTAGTCGTTGAACGCCGCCGAGTTGTTGCCCCCGGCATCACGGTACTGCGCGCGAACGGTGTGATATCCGTTGCCTTCCGGCAACGTGTATGCGCGGGGGGTCTTCAGCGGTTCCCAGAGGGTCCAATGCGCGCCGTTGTCGCTAAAACGCATCCGCACCACACCCGAACCAGCGCCGTCGGACCAGGTCAAGCCCAGCGTGACAGATGTCGTGGCCGTGGTCGCCGCGCCGCCGTTGATGATGATGGTTCCCGTCGGCGGCACCCGGTCCAGCCGGATGTAATCGTTAAAGACGGCGGACCGGTTGCCCACGGCGTCGCGGTACTGCACCCGCACCGTGTGGTAGCCGTCGGGTTCCGGCAACGTGTATGCGCGCGTGGCTTTCAGCGGCTCCCAGGCGGTCCAGTGCGCGCCGTCGTCGCTGAATCGCATCCGCACCACGCCCGGGCCCGCGCCGTCGGACCAGGTCAGCCCCAGCGTAACCGCCGCGTTGTTGGTAACGGACTGGTTGTTGTTGATGAGTATCGTTCCTGTTGGCGGCTGAGTGTCCAAACTTCCCGCCGACGACACGGCCCAGTTGCCGAACGTGCATGTGCCTGTGCGCGGCTGGGTCATCTCGCCGGTGGACTGGTAGTAGGCAAGATTGCCCAAGAATTGGGCGCGGCCCGAATCCAGGCCCTTGAGTTTGAAATCCAGCCACGGCTTGGCCAGGCTGAGAACCAGAGACATTTGATAGCCGCGGTCAATGAAGGCGGCACCGCTGCAGCCCATGATGGTCTCGCCGGTGTCGCACCAGGTCTGGTTCTTGCTGAACTGGCAATGGCCGGCGCCGGTGATGCTGATGAGGTACTTGCAGTTGGCCGGCATCGCGTCGAACATCGGGGTCTGGAGGGACACCGGCGCCATGCAGTCCAGCGAGCCCGATATGAACAGGGTGGGTATGGCCACGTAGGGCGCCGCCGTGCCCGCAATGTTCAGACTCATGTCCGCGCAGGCAATGGGCACGATGGTCGTGACCACGCCGTTGCCGTTGTACAGGCCCGATGCGTACATCGCGCCCGCCCCGCCCATGCTGTGGCCCATCAGCGCCGTGGGCCGCGCCACCCGCTGATAGAAACGTGACGCGGGGTTGGCTCCCTCCGCCTGGAGTTGATTGGCGAGGAACTGCATATCCTGGGCGAAGTTCGTTGTGCTGGCAGTGATGCTCGTCTCCGTGTTAAGCATCACAAAGATGTACCCCGAGGGCACAAGGCCCAGCCAGAGGTATTCATAGCTGGCAATGGTGGACCCCGTCCCATGCCCAAACACGATCGCGGGAAACGTCACCCCGCCGCCGCCCGCCACGGGCGTGTCCTGGCCGGCCGCAGTCGCCGGATACCACACCTGCGCCGGAACGTTCCGGCCGCGCGCGTAGTCCACGAACGTGATATCCGAATAACCCAGGGCGTACGTGGCGCCGGGATCGGGCAGGCTCGCGACAATGCGAATCACCGCCCCGCCGACGACTTGGTTGGGAAGATTCGCCGACACATTCCAAACAAGATGCCTGCCCGGACCCGGGGCGACATTTTCGCCGATGTCGCCCGTCGCTCCAGCCACGGGGTAAGGGAACGTCGCGCCGCCGTCCGTCGACAACGCGGCGGTCACCGTGCAGTTCCCGCCGGGGCTGGCCAGGTCGTAGTAGATGTCCACCTGTGTCCCGGAGCCGCCCGCCGCCTGGGAAAACGTGACATTGGAGACAGTCGCTTCCTGGCCCATTGCTGAAAATGAGAGCAGGATCAGGAAAGGCGGGAGATATACGCCGGCAAATCGCATCGTAGTTGCCTCCATGCGTCAACCGCGCCGGTCGACGGTTTGTACTGGAAACACCGACAAGCCTTGTTCACCGCGAATGCTGTTCAGAATTATTGCACGGGCGTCCGGAGTTGTCAATTGCCCGCCAATCCCGGCCAGGGATGTTATCCCCCAAACCGGCCGATACGTTGCAATGGACGTGGTGGCGGCAGTGTGCCGCCGGGAAGCATGGGTTCTTCCGCTCCGGGCCGTTTTGGACCGGGCTGCTGGCCGGTAGGGAACGGGATATGGCTGCAATTGTCACGAGAGCGTTGAGCAAGACCTACAAGGTT
>CAIXUF010001016.1 GCA_903922535.1 Candidatus Hydrogenedentota bacterium | reverse complement strand
TCCTGGTTTCCCGCGCCAACCACCCCGTGCCCCACCAGGGACAGGTTCCCCCGCTCAACGACCGGGCGATCTACCTCGTAGACAAGCTGGGCGGGCGCGAGCTGATCTACGAGGATCCGTCAGTGGCCAGTGTCTCGCCGATCGCGATCCGCAAGCGGAAGCGCCCGCCGGTCATCCCGCCGCTGGTGCCGCCCAATCCGCCCGACTACGCCACGGTCTATGTTCAGAACGTGTATCTGACGAGAAACGATCCGGAAGGCAAAATCAAGCCCGGCATGATCAAGGCCTTGCGCGTCAACGCGCTGGGTGTTCAACCCAGGGCCAGCCGGACGGCCTGCAGCCAGGGGTGCCCGAACGAAATTCCCAAGCGGGTCGTCGGAACCGTGCCGATCGATGAGAACGGCTCGGCCTTTTTTAAGGTGCCGGCCGGAACCTCGCTTCAAATGCAGATGCTGGATAAGAACGGGATGGCCATCCTGACCGAGAAGAGCCTGTTCTATCTTCAGCCCGGCGAGAACCGCAGTTGCATCGGGTGTCACGCGGAGGTGGGCGCGAGTCCGGGTGCGGGCGCGATGGCCAAAGCCTCCTACATGAAGCCCATGGATCTCATACCTCCCACAGGCCCCAGCTATCCGGGCGGGCTCAGTTTTATGCGCACGGTTCAGCCTGTGCTGGATCGCTACTGCATCCGGTGCCACGGTTTGGGAGAAGGTGAAAACCGGAAAGCGGATGAGGTGGATCTGATTCACGACGGTAAAATCGCCTACCCCCGATCATACATGGAGATCGTGAAACGCGGCGAACACCGCCTTGGAGAAAAAAGTTATATGTGGGGCGACTTCAACGTCAGCCGGCCGTTCATGTTCTACGCCTACAGCAACAAGGTGGCCCACATGCTGCGCGGAAAGCACAGCAACGTGACGATGGACACGGTCAGCTACATGCGGGTCATCGAGTGGCTGGATCTGAACGCCCAGTGCTATGGGGATCTTTTCCCGAACAAACTGGAAGAGCGCCAGCTCAGCGGAAAGGCCATGAACGAACTGAAGGCCTACGCCGCGAAGACGCTGGGCGACACGTATGGGCGCTATCCCGACCGCGCGCTGGTCAACGCGGCGCAGCCCGACGAAAGCCTGGTTCTCATGGCGCCGCTCGCCAAGGCGGCCGGGGGGTGGGGCCAGGTTCAGCCCGGATGGAAGAGCAAAGACGACCCCGGTTTCAAGAAAATGCGGGAGCTTGTCGCGAGCTGTATTGTCCGGAAGCCTAACGAGAATACGAACGGGTGGACGCCAACCTTCGAGCAGGGGGGCGGCGAACAGTGGGTGCTCGATGATCGCAACAAATACCATGCGAAGATAGCGGGAATCCGGAAAGAGAAGACGAGTCAGAACAAGTGACTTGAGACACCGGATGCCCTCCTACAATCGCAAGTTGGAATAACCTACGAGTGTTCTGAAAAATGAAAACGACCTTGGAAAAACGTGTCATGCGCGCGCTCGCGGTCCTGTTGCTGGCTCCGCAGATGGCGTCGTATGCTGCCGAAGCGGCGCAGCATAGCTCCGTTGCCGGTCAACCGGCTCCTCCGGCTGCCACCGAATCGCTGGCCAACCTCATTCAAGACTATGTGGCGGATATGCACAGCGTCGGTAGGTATTATGATTTGCCGTGGGCCACCGTGCGGTATGACCGGCTCGAAAAACTGTACGCCGACTGGCGGACGCGGTTAGAGTCCGTGGACTTTGCGGCGCTCGGGCAGTCGAGCCGGGTCGACTATGTGCTGCTGCGGAATGACCTGGAAAAATCCGTTGCCGAGATTGCGCGGGAGCGGCAACGGCTGGCGGCGATGGATCGGCTATTGAAGTTTCGCGGCGCGATTCAT
>CAIXUF010001015.1 GCA_903922535.1 Candidatus Hydrogenedentota bacterium | reverse complement strand
GCACCGTGGCCAATGCCATGTACTTTGCCGAGCGGCTGCTGGTGAATCCCAACGGCGGCGCGGTAGGTGTGCTCGGTGACACGCTCAACAGCCCGACCTGGGCCAATTCGGCGCTGCTGCGCGGGTTTATCGACGCCATTTACCCGGATGCCATACCCGGCTTCGGCGCAAACAGGAGCTACCGCCGACTGGGCGACATTCTGAACCATGCCAAGCTCTACCTGTTCACGGTGGCGGGCGTGGACGGAACAGGCGTCTCCTGGGCCAACACGGGCGACGAACTGCGCCTGTGGAACTGCCTCGGCGATCCCACCCTGGAAATCTGGAGCAAGTACCCGTATGTGAGGACTGTGCCGACGAACCTCGCCGTGCAGTATTTGAACGGGGGCTTGCAGTTCGACTTTCCGTTCGCCGGGGCGGAGATTACCGCCAGCCAGGCCAATTCCACCGCGCCGACCTCAACGCCCATCGGACGCATCGTGACACAGGCAGGCGCCAACACGATGCCATTCTTCAGGACGCCGAACTTGCAGATGCCCATCGACTACGCCATCACGCTGGACGACGCCAACACGGCCAAGATCAGCGCCTTGACCTCGACTGTGGGAAAGTGAGACACGACTGATCGCCGACCATTGCGCGGCATGGACCGTCACGGTCCATGCCGCGTTTTCGTTGCACCGGGCGCGGGCGGTGCGGTAGAGTCGCGATGGCAACCGAAATCGGAAACACAGGACTTCCATGTCGTCTGAAAACAACAGCATCGGCGGCCCCTCGCGCCGGCATGTGCGGCACATGTTCGACGAAATTGCCGACGCCTACGACGTCACCAACCGGGTGCTGTCGCTGCGGCGCGACCTTGCCTGGCGGCGCAGGCTCACCGCGCTGCTGCCGGCCGGTCCGGAACCGCCGCGCTTGCTGGACCTGGCCACGGGCACCTGCGATGTGCTCATCGCCGCCCAGAAGGTCGGCCGCGCCGCGCCCGGCAGTGTCGGCGCCGATTTTTCGGCGGGCATGCTCCGGGAGGGCGCAAAAAAACTGGACCGTGCGGGCCTGTGCGCTGTGCTCCGGCTGGTGCGCGCCGATGCGACGCGGCTGGGCTTCGCCGACGGTTGCTTCGACGCCGTCACCATCGCCTTCGGCATTCGCAACGTACTCGACGTGGACACGGCGCTGGGCGAGATGCGCCGGGTGCTCCGCCCCGGCGGCCGCGCGGTCATTCTCGAATTCTCCATGCCCGGCAACGCGGTTCTGCGCGCCGGGTATCTCCTCTATTTCCGCCACATCCTGCCCCGTCTGGGTGGGCTGGTCTCCGGAAAGCCCGACGCCTATCGTTATCTCAACCAGAGTGTGGAATCGTTTCCCCACGGCCGCGCGTTCTGTGAGCGGATGGAGCGGGCCGGATTTGACCGGGTGACGGCCAGCCCGCTCTCGTTCGGCATTGCAACGCTCTACACCGGACTGCGGTCCGGTGCCTGAGCAAAGGAGCAGGGGCATGATGCGTCTGATCGCCGTCATGTTGATTTTGGCGTTCTGCGGCCCCGCGCTGGCCGCGCATCCCGCTCCCCTTCGTCCCGCACCCGCGCATCCCGTGTCCGCACCGGCACCCGTGTCGGCGCCCGCGACAGCCGCGCCTGTCAAAGAATACCGGCCGGAGGAGTGGGCCGAACCGGTCGGAGAGGCCGGCAAGAAGTTCGACCTGCTGGCGCTGTTTGCCCAAGCCAGCCATTTTGGCGGTATCACCGTCAAGATTCCCAAAGAACTGCAGCGGGTCCCCCTTGCTCCGCTGGGCCTGCAGGACCTGGAAGACAGGGGCATCGAGCTGTACCTGAAAGAAATTACGTTCCGCGACCTTGACTTCACGCGCGAACAGAATCCGCTTTGGATGGAAACGCACCCTGTGCTGCCCGCGCTGATGCGCTTTGGCAAGCTCGGCGCGTCGTTGGAGGCCAGGACTAAACTTGGCGAGATTCCCCTCGGCGCCACCTTCCGCAACGGGGTGCTGCCGTTTGACTTTGTCTTTCGTCCGGACGGCTATGACCTCGGCGTCATGCCCGAACGGCGAATCCAGGAAACCGATCTCAACGATGTGCATTTGCAGGTCGGCGGACCGCTCACCAGTGGGTTTGTGAACACCTTCTTCCGGCATGAGGTGGCCAAACTGATCATGAAGTACGGCGTCGGCCAGACGCTCAAGATGAACGAGAAGGGCATGTTCGGCGGCGCAAGCGCTGCCTCTTTCCTGCAAGGCCGCTCCGGTGCCCCCGGCGTGCAGGCCATCACCGGCCTGCTTGACGCCGTCGGCGGAAAGCAGCCGTCAAAACGCTGATCAATCATCGGCCAACGGCGAAGACCGCGCCGTCTATTTCGGTCCCATCTGCATGCTGACCGTCGTGTCCTCGCCCTCCTTCATCAGCATCACCGACAGTGAGCGCTCATCCTTTTCATACTGCATCGTCTGCATCTCGCCGCCGTCCATGGTGGTAAGCTGTTTCCAGCCCTGCGCCGCAATCTTTTCCTTGTAGAAGGCGGCCGCCTTCGCGATGGGGGTGGCCGCTTTGCCCTGCACGACGAACTCCTTCTTCGCCGGGGACGACTGAACCAATTGCAACTGCAACCCGTCGAGAACGGGGACATCCTTGGGGAAGTCGTCCGGCAGCTTCGCGCCTGTGCCGACCTTGGTCACCGTGCCGTCCGACCCCGTCTGCTGGAAATTGAGGGCGTCCTTGTCACCGCCGGTCTTCATCTCGAAGGCGTTGCCCGAGGCATCCTTGCCCTTCATCTGCACCGTTCCAGACTTGGAGTCGATCTTGACATCCGCCGTGCCGCCATCCTTGGCGATGCTCTTCTCGATGGCCTTTTCGGCGACCTTCTCCGTCACTGTTTGCGTGGCCTTGCCGCAGCCCGCGCCGAGGACCGTTCCGCCAAGCAGAAAAGCCGCCGCCAGTGAACCCGTCAAAATGCGTTTCGTGATGCGCATTGCCTGTGCCTCCATGATGTTTTGGTGTCGGTAGAACTGCCTTGGATTAGTTTATGCCAGGGGTTGCTTCTGGAACAAACGGGGAATATACGGAAGGCATCCGCAACAGGCGGACCCTTCGCTTCAAGGATGAAATCCGCACGAAAGGTCCCTTTCGAAGCATAATCCGCTCCCCGCAAATGGTCCCACCGTACTGAATTTCTGCGCGGCGTTGATCCCTTTACGGTCCCCCATGCGGTTTTCGGACATTCCTCTCTTGTCACCGCCCCCGTTTCCCGGCGTGAAATACAGTATGTAAGTGACTGTTGCTCAATGGGTTGCGCGCTGTTTTCCGGATGCGGCAAAAAATGCGGAATTTGACTGAAAATTTTGCTTGATCTGGGGGGGGGATTTCACTACTATATCGCGCCTACTGCCGGTCGGGGAGTATT
>CAIXUF010001014.1 GCA_903922535.1 Candidatus Hydrogenedentota bacterium | reverse complement strand
GCGGGCACCAGCAGCGTGTACCACAAGGGCGGGACGCTGGCGGAAAACATGCAGCGCACCCGCGAGCTCGCCGATTACGGGCTTGGCCGTCGCCCGTTTTGAGTGCACGGCAGCGACAGGCTAGGCGCCTGTCCCACATTGCTGAGTAACGCTTTTCCTGGGACCGCCAATCTCCCGATTGGCATCGGGAAAGAAGCCCATCAGGAGATTGGCGGTCCCAGGAAAAGCCGCAACTGCACCGCAAAATAAATGGCATTGAAATGAGACGAAGGAGGGAATCATGAAGCGTTGGCGGTTTCTGGCAAGTCTCGCGGCGATACTCCTCTCCCCCATCGCCCCTGCGGTGGACCGTGTTCCCATGGAACGCATGGCGGCGTTTCACCGGAGCGTCATCGCCACCCACGAGACAGATGTAACCTCCGCGTTCATGACCTACTTTAAGAGCCACCCGGAACAGATCAAGCATGATTTCCTGGTGAAGATCGTTCCCTGTTTGGACAAGGGCGGCATCATCCCCGCGCCGAGTAACGCTACCGATGTTCACGTGGAAGATTTTCCCGGCGGTGTGCAGGCCAGGTTCAAGATCGGTGACGTCGAAGTTACGGCCGACCTCGCGCCGTTGCTGGTCGGGCGCAATGTGCAGACATGGGAAGGCGCCGCCGTCTACAGTATCACGACCAACCCGCCCACGCCGGTGGTGTTGCGCATCGGCGGCGGCACGTCGGTCTGTTTCTTGATGGGCACACCGCCCGCCTTCGTCGGGCCCGACACGGTTGCGCCGAAAGAGGCGCGGGTTGTCGGCGGCAACGCCGCGACCTTCCAGAGTGGGGAGGACCCGTTCCAAATGGCCGTGCGCGCCACGGGCACCGTGGAACGCAACGCGGACACGGGGCAGCTCACGGCGCGTTTCGCGGACGGTTCCGGCGCGGTGGTCATGGCCTATGCCGACGCGCCCGAACGGGCGCTGGAACTGAGCCAAACCGACCCGCAGGCCGACCGCAAGACCGTGGACGATTACTACGCGAAACTGCTGGAAAGCCGCATCGAGACGCCGGACGAGAACCTCAACGCGGCGTTCAGCGCGGCCATCATCACACTCGAATACTCCTGGATCGAGCCTTACGGCTGGATCGAGACCATTCACCATTGGCTGGCGCTGTGGCACATGCAGCACACGGCCGGGGCGGAGTGGTTGGGGCAGGAGGACCGCTCGCGGCTGTGCACGCTGACGCACGGGCGCATGCTGTTGCCCAACGGCGCCGTGCCGCAGTTGTGGCCAAACGGCCAGACCCACCGCGATTTCGGCGGCTCAAACCAGTTCTGGGCATGGCAGGCACGGCACTACATGGACTTCACCGGCGACAAGGAATTCGCCAAACAATTCGCGCCCATGCTGGACCGTGTGCTCAATCAAACTCTCAACGAGTACGACCCCGACGGCAACATGCTGTTGGGATGGTCGCAGCAGATCGGCAACCAGGAGGACATGATCGGCACCCCTTACGACGGCACCACGCCCAGCATCGAGGGGATGAACATTATGGGCACGCGCATAGCCGCCCAACAGATGATGCCGGGTTCTTGGGAAGAATTGAATACATGGGCGGACCGAAGCAATCTTGCCAAACAGCGGCTGCGGGAAAAACTCTGGATATCCGACCTCGGCAGGTACGGCTTTTTCATTGACCCGCTGGGTTATCCGCGACTCGACGGCCAATACCACACGCTGATTTATCCGACACTGTTTTCGAACGTTGAATACTCCCATCCTTTTGAACAGTACCTTTCACTGCGCCATCTTCTCGATCGGCTCACAGGGCCGGGCGGGGACGTCTACTGCTCGAACAACTTCCCCAACCATGTCAGCGGCACGTGGGGCATGCAGTCCGGCGCGGCGCAGCAGCCTTGGGCAGCGTGGGGTCTCGCCAATGCAGGCATGCGCAATGAGGCATGGAGGCCGCTCAAGGCCGTGGCCGACTGGGTGATGGACCCCAACCACCGCGGCTCCTGGCCCGAGGTGGCGCAGGAGCCCATCCCGGCCTACTTCTCACCGCCGGCAGGGCTGTTCATTGCGTCCGTAATCGAATCCATATTTGGTCTTCATGTGAACGGCAATGGGCTGGGAATTGCCCCCTGTTTCCCCGATGCGTGGGACAAGGCCTCCGTGCACCTTCCCAACTTCAATGCGGAATTCCGTCGGGAAGGCAATCGGCTCCTATACACAGTGGAGACCAAAAAAGCGCTCGCTCCATACATAAACTGGTGCCTGCCCCTCAGCCGGTCGAAAAGAGTCACCATCAACGGCGTGTCCGTCCCCACTTTTGACGACATGCCATCTGTCTCCGGCACCATCGCTTATGCCCCCAAACCGGCCAAGGCATTGGACCCCACTACCTCCACGCGAATTGAAGTCGAATATGAACCTGTCGAACTCAAAGCGGAATACCCGCCAGTGCTGGCAGAAGGCCGTCCCTTAGAGGTGGCTCTGACGGGAAACGCAGCAATCTCCGAGGTCATGGATCCCTGCCACGTACTGCGGTCTTTCCGTATCGATGCCGACAAAGTCCATGCACTGCTCGCTTTTGACCTGCTCAAACCTTACTTGGGCTACGGAAGACTCGGGCTAATGAATTTTGCCCGGCGTACCTTCTTTGTCAAATGCAGCCTGAAAGACTCGATTGAGTCGGCGCTTCTGCCCATAAACGTCACTGTACTGCCGCTTGCGGAGGCGGCTTTCGGCGACGAAGCGCGTATCAACGAAAACAAGGCCACTGCACCGCTCATCCTCCGCAGCAATGGCAATGATCCCTGGGATAGCTCGGACTTCGGCAACATATTGATGGGAACCACCACGCAATCTCTGGATGTCACCTTTGAACAAGACAACCGTGAACAAACCGTGCCATTTGCCATCCCCGCAGACCGTGTGGCGCAACTTTCGCCCGGCGACAACGATGTCACTGTTGGGGTGGATCCTGGCGGCTGGCCAACCGAAGACCTGCAAGTAACACTGACCGCCCGCCGCATCTTCGAATCGGGTCCGCTGGCCGCACATGCTGCGTCTCGGATGTCGCAGATTGCGCTGCCCGAGGACAAGCTCATGCCGGACACGGACTGGCGCAAACTGCGCGATTTTCCGGGTTTCCCCCATGTGCCGTGGTCCAATTCTCCCCCTGCGCTGGAAAAGTTGGAGGGGCAGACCGAGTTGGCCCCGCCGGAACTGCCGCAGGTGAGATTTGCGCTGCCACAGCGCAAGTTTGTGCCCGTGTCGTGGAAGATGGGCCAACCCTGTTTTACGCTCGACCTCGGCGGGCGCATGGTCAAGAAACTGTATGTGCTGGTCATCCCCTATCTGGAGAACCACGACATGTTCGCCGAAGTGGCGCGGATGACCATCCGAGGCGACAAGGGGGCGGTGCTGAATACGCGCACCCTGCGCACGCCGGGTGACCTCGACTGGTGGCCGTCGGCGGAGGTGTTTGGCGATGTGTGGACGACCGCACACCATGGCCGCGCCGACCGGCACGGGCTCCTGCCCATGCTGAAGGAGGGCGAGACTGACTGGCCCATGGCGCATCCGCCCGTGTTCCCGCAGCCGGAGTACTGGGCCACCTGCCTGCCCGTCATCACGGGGTCATGCACGATGAACGTGGTGGAGTTGGATCTGCGCACGATAAAACCGGTGCAGTCGCTGGTCATCGAGACCCTGGGCGCCAATCCGGCGCTGGGCGTGGTGGCGGTTACGGCGGAAGGGCCCGGCGACGATTCGCTGCTCGACGGCACCCCCTGGGAAGTGCCCGCCGAACGCCGTCAGCCGCGCACGATCTTCACGCTGAACCGGCCCGAGGCGCTGGAGGGATGGAAACTGACCGGCAACGCCTTCTCCATTTGCGCCGTGCCCAGCCTCTTCACCACGCCCACGCTCAATTCACTTGGCAAGACCGGCGAACAGGCCGCCGGCGAGGCGCTCTCCCCCGTCTTTGAAATCCGTGCCACGGACAAAATGGTTGTGCTCGATTTCCAGGGCGGGCGCAGCGTGCCCGCGCCGGAGGGTGACAGCCTTTGCGCGGAGGTTGTCGAGGCCGGCACGGATAAGGTGCTCGGGCGCGTGTTGCCGCCCGCATCGCACCTGCTCCAACCCACACCCATTTCCGTGCAGGTGGACAAGCCCACCAAGGTGCGGCTGCGCCTCACGGACCACAACACGGATACTACTTTCGCGTGGATAGGCGTGAGCAGTGTGCGTGTGGGTGCCACCCTTTCGGAACCGACGCCGTTGTGGAACTGACGCCGCCGTCACGCCCATAAAAAGCGAGAACAAAACGGCCATCCGAAACGGCGCAACAAGGGTGAGCAGGCCATGGTCTGTTCGACTTGCGGCACGTCACGCGGATGTTGCGCGGGCGGACGCCGGGTTGCGGCACGGCACTGACAGTGCTAGACTAGGCACGCGATGTTGGGCGTATTGTGATGACTGAATCCGTGCCCCGGAGGCCCGCGCAGGATGTGCCTGAACACAGGGAGAAGAAGCGCCTTGCCAACCATATCAATGTTCTAGGGCATCATTGTGTCGCTCTATTTTGTGGACAATAAACAGCACCGGACCCCGCACATCCACGTGAAGTACCAGGCTGACGAAGCAGTGGTTTCGATTCCGGACGGAGACCTGCTGGAAGGAAGAATCCCGCCGAACAAGATGCGTTTGCTGCTTGCATGGATCGAAATCCACAAGGATGATCTCATGGCAGACTGGGACTTGGCCGCCCACGGGCAACAGCCCTACAAGATTGAACCCCTGAGGTAGAACATGAATCCACGGGTCAAGAGCGTCAAACCACTGGGCGGATACCGCCTGGAAATTGTCTTTACGAACGGCGAGACCGGCTTGTACGACTGCCAGCCGCTGTTGGATTTGGGCGTCTTCTCCGAACTGCGCGACGAGGCCTATTTTAGGCAGGTTCGCGTTGAACTGGGAACGGTCGCCTGGCCGCATGAGCAGGATATCTGCCCCGACACCCTGTATGAGGATTCCAGCCGGGATACCCTTTGCCGAACAGCAAACAAGTAGGGCGACACCCCGCGCATTGTGGCTGCTGTCAGACCGGCCATCCGGCCTCGACCAGCCCGCGGATAGCGGCAATCTCTTCATCCGAGAGTTCCAAGTCTCCGGCCCCGGCGTTTTCCCGAACCTGCGCCTCGTTGCGGGCGCCGGCGAGGGCGGTGGTCATGCCGGGCTGCGCCACGAGCCATGCGAGAAAGACCTGGCCGAATGTGGCATCGTGCGCTTCGGCGATGGGTTTCACCTGTTCGAGCAGTTCCATCACCTTCACCCGGTTTTCACGGGTGAACAGCGGCTTCCTGCTGCGCAGGTCGTTGTCGGGGAATTCGCGGTCCACAGACACCTTGCCGGTAAGAAGCCCCTGTGCCAGCGGGCTGTAGGCGAGCACGCCAATGCCGTTTTCGCGGCAGAAAGGCAGCACCTCCGCCTCCGCGCCGCGCGTCAGCGCGCTGTACGGTGGCTGGTCGCTGGCGATGGGCCCGGTCTGAAGGCACTGGCCCATCATGTCCGCCGTGAAATTGCTGAGGCCGATGGCGCGGATCTTCCCCTGCTGCTGGAGGTCGAGGAGCGCGCCCATGGTGTCGTCGACGGGTGTGGTGCTGTCGGGCCAGTGGCACTGGTACAGATCGATGCAGTCAATCTTCATCCGGCGCAGGCTCAGTTCGCACTCATGTCGGATGGATGCAGGGCGCAGATTCCTGTAGAGGGTCAGTGCCTGGCCGTCATTGTCCTTCGTGTCGAAGTAGCGCTCGCCGTCGGTGCAGTCCCAGCGCAGCCCGCACTTGGTGGCGATGACCACGCGGTCCCGTTTCCCTAGAACGGCCCGTCCAACCAGGGTTTCGCTGTGACCCATGCCGTAGGCGGGCGCGGTGTCGATGCAGGTGATGCCCAGATCGACGGCCGCGTCCATGGCGCGCACGGCATTGTCATCGTCCGTTCCGCCCCACATCCATCCCCCGGCCGCCCACGCGCCAAAGGAAATCACCGGAACATTGAGATCGCTGTTGCCAAGTTTTCTGTACTGCATGGAGGTGGCTCCTTGTTCCGCATATTCTTGTCTGGAGAACGCGTCACCCGTATCGGATATTCTTCCCTTGCGAATCCGGCGATCCTTCGTTGCAAGAACGGACTGCCGCAGACTGCGCCGCGTTTCCTCTTCTGACTCCCGATTCCTCAGATCTCTGCCTACGGCTTCTTCTTGGGCACCTTGAGCTTTGTGCCCACCTGCACCAGGGTCGCGTCCTTGATGTTGTTCAGCCGCATCAACTCTTCCTTGGTTGTGCCGCCGCTTATGGCAAGACGGTAAAGCGTTTCACCCGGCTGCACGACATGGCATTCGTACCGGCCCTCATCCTCCGGGGACACCGTCTTCTTCGCTTCAGGCACCGGCTCGGTCGGCGCGGATTCTGCGGGTTTCGTTTCCAGCGCGGGTGCGGGCGTCGGTGCGGGTTCCGACAGGACCGCCGGAGGCTCCGGCGCGGGCGCAGGCTTCTCTGTCACCGCTGCGGGTGCCTGTTCGGCCGGTGCCGGAGCCGGGGCGGGGGCCTCAGCCGGCTTTGGCGCAGGTTCCTGCGCGGGTTCCGGCTTCGGTTCTGGCGCGGGTGCTGGATTGGCCTCTTGCGCCGGTTCGGGTTTTGGTTCCGGCCTGGATTCAGGTGCCGTGATGCTTTCCGGTGCAGTTGCGGCTGGAGTGTCTTCCTTTTTGGCCTGTTCAGGCTTTTCCACAGGCGCAGATGCAGGCTCCGGACTGACTTTCGCGGGTTTCTCTTCCGGCTTGGGCACCACGGTAGGGACTTGAGGTGCCACGGACGGCTCCGGCGCGGGTGCCGGTTTGGGTGACTCCGCCGCCGCCGGGATCTGTATCTTCAGCTTTGCCCCGGCCTGAATACTGTTGGTGTTCTTCAAGTTGTTCTGTTTCACGATGTCTGCGATGGACACGCCGTATTTCTTGGCAATGCCTTCGAGCGCTTCACCTGGAGCAATCGTGTGTTCCACCACACCCGTTTGCGCGCCCTCCGAAGCCTTGGCGGATGGGGACGGCTCAGGCTCAGGGGTCGGCTTGCCCTCCGAAGCCTTGGCGGAGGGGGGCGGCGCGGGAGCGGGCCCGGGTTGGGGAGCAGGCAGGGCGACATTGGTACTCGGCGGAGGAGGTTCCGCCGCCTTCTTCTCACTGGCCGGCGTTTCCATTTTCAGGGCAAGACTCCACGAGGCGAGACGGGCCCGCGCCGCGGCCATGCGGTCGGTGCTCAGCGCGCCGTCGCGCAGGGCGACCGTCACGGTGCGGCAAATCTGCTCGAATTCGGCCGGGGCAATCTGGCCCAGCAGCACGGCGTCGCATCCCGCGGCCAGACAGTTGGTGACAAACACATCCAGCGGCACGGGCCCGGCCAGGGCGGGCTGGGTCACATCGGCCAGCACCACCCCCTGATAGGCCCATTTGTCGCGCAGGATGCCCTGCACCATCACGGGCGATGCGCAGGCCGGACGCCCCGTCTGGGTCTTGTCCAGGGCGGGCACCGTAACGCAGCCCACCAATATGCCCGGAAGCTGCTCGGCGGCGGCGTTGGCGAAGGGCAGCATGATGTCCGTGAGCGCCTCCACGTTGGTTTCCGCCATGATCGGCGGCCCCGACGCGGTGTGCACGGCCGTGCCCGTGCCAGGATAATGCATGACGATGGGCAACACGCCCCCTTCCGCCACCGCCCGGGCAAAGGCGATTCCATTCGCAGACACCTGGTCCGAAAATCCGCCAAAGCAGAGACTGGCGTTGTCGTTCATCGCTGTGGCCAAGTCGAGCCGCGGCCCCAACAGGGCGGCCGCTCCCGCGGCCCGCGCCGCGCCGGCATAACGAAGCGCCGTTTCGCGCAGGTTCTTCTCACTACCCGATTCGCCCAGTTCCTGCGGCGACGGGGCGGGACTGACGCTCAGCGGATTGCTTGTGCCGCCTTCCTGGCCAATCACCGCCAGCGGCAGATCGGACTGGCCGCCGCCCACACCCACGATTTCCTTGGCCTGCCGGATGGTTGCCGCCACATCGGTGCTGTGCGTCGAATCGGACGCCGTCACCAGCACGCCGCCGGGACTGTACGTTTTCAACAGGGCGCACCATGCGGGGTCTATGGGTCCTGCGGGAAGCGTCACAAAAAGCTGCCGCGCGGGCCAAAGCCGCTCCATCTCCTCCTGCGTTGAGGGCACAGGACTGCCCGCCGGGGCCGGAACGGGCGGGGGGAGCGGCAGCGGTGTCTGCACGGCCGCTGCCGGAGCAGGTGCCAGAGCGGGTGACGGGGCGGGTGACGGGGCGGGTGACGGCCGAAGCGTCTCAGTCGCGGCGACTGCCTGCTCTGACACCTCGGGCGCGGCGGCGGTTGCTGATGGCTTCTCCGCAGGCGGTGATGAAGCGCCATTCTGCACCTTGGAAACGGTTCTTCCGGGAGGAACGCCTGCCCCCCGGTCTGCACCGGCCACCGCCATGAGTGCGTAGCACAGGCTGAATCCAACCGCCACTCCCAGAGTGAATGTCATCACCATGGAGACCGAAGTGCTTTGAAACCAACGACTTGTGGACATACGCCTGCATCTTCCTTCCCGTTGCCAGCCCTTCCAAACACTGAACCGTCACCCCAGTGGTGCGGCTTCTTTGTAAATCATATTGCACTTCTTGCATTAACAGAGTAAAATTCCCATGGACGAGGGTCCACTGGAGAATGTGCCATGCTGTTCAAGAAATCGATTCTGGCCGTGGCCGCGTGTGTCTTGGTGGTCGCTTCACTGGCGTTTTTCCCGGGCCATGCCTTTGCGGCCGGCAACATCGCAAAGGCCGCGGGCGCCGCGGGCGGTGACATGTCGGCCGACCAAAAACTTGCCAACAAGGAAGGTTTGCCCACGAAAGAGTTCGACAAGGACAAACTGCCCGGCAAGTACGAGATTGGCTTTACGATCGGTTCCGTGGTTGCCGTTATCGCAGCGTTCAAGTATCTGTAAGTTTTCAAGCCTTTGTGCTTTGGCGGAATCCGGCAGGGCTGCCGGTTGTTGACGACGGTGTGGGTGTGGCATGTCGGGAGGTGGTGTGGGTATGGTATTCGGGCTGTGCTGCCATAGGTGGGAACGGTTCAAGGGGTGGGCATGGCGTCATTTCGGTATCCTCGGATGGAATACCGGTAAGGTAAGATTTTGCCAGATCGAATTCTCATAGTCGACGCGGATGTGGGCACCGTGGAGGTGGTTCGCCAATACCTTCTTGAGGAAGGAATTGCGTGCGAGACGCTGTGCAGCCCCAAAGAGGCGTTGGAACTCCTTGAATGGGATCGTTTTTCGCTGTTGATCATGGATTTGGAGCTTCCGGGCATCTCGGGGCTCGAACTGGTTCGCCGCGCGTCGGCTCTTGATCAGGATCTGGGCATTCTCATCACCACGGCGGCCATGGACGTGTCCAGCGCCCTTGAGGCGATGCGCCTGGGCGCGTATGACTTTCTTTTCAAGCCGTTCCACATCAGTGAACTGGCCTTTGCCGTGGAAAAATCCCTCGAACGGCGGCGTCTGCTCATGGAGAACCGCCAGTATCAGCTTCTTCTTGAGGAGCGCGTGCGCGATGCGACGGCGGAACTTCGCGCGACCAAAGAGTACCTGGAGAATCTGCTCAACAGTTCCGTGGACACGGTGCTGACGATCAGCCTGGATTACACGCTGACCTACATCAACCGCGGCGCCGGGGACATGCTCGGGTATTCCGCCGCCGAGCTTGTGGGACAGTCCATAACCAAAGTGCTTCCGGGCGGCGAGGACGAACTGGAGGCGCTCACCGTCAAACTGGACCGGGGCCCCATCCGCAACCATGAAACCACGCTTGTCGCGCGGGACGGCAGGCTGATCCCCGTCATGGTTTCCGTTTCCCGGGTCCGCAGGGAAGACGGAGAGATCCTCTCCACCCTCGCAATCTGCAAGGACATCACGCAGCAGAAGCAGCTTGAATCCGAACTCAAGGAGATGACGATAAAGGACAACCTGACCGATCTATACAACCAGCGCCATTTCTACCAGCGGCTGGAGGTGGAAATCGAGCGGGCGCACCGCCAGGGACGCCCCTTGTCGTTGGTGCTGTTCGATGTGGACCGTTTCAAGATGTATAACGACCGCCACGGCCATCTTGCGGGCGACGATGTGCTGCGCGCCATCGGCGAAGTGGTGCGGGAGTGCACCCGCGACTGCGTTGATTCGGGCTTCCGCTACGGCGGGGACGAGTTCACCGTCATCCTGCCCGAAACGGAGGAGGCCCAGGCCCGCCAGGTGGCCGAACGCATCAGGACGACCTTCGCAGGGCGGCAGTTCGACGCCTGCACCATGAGTCTCGGCCTGATTAGCTACCGCAAGAACATGAACGCGCAGACGTTCATCCGTCTGGCCGACGAAATGATGTACGGCGCGAAACGGTCGGGCGGAAACCGCGTGTGGGTCTATGACCAC
This sequence comes from Candidatus Hydrogenedentota bacterium, assembly GCA_903922535.1. Next base: position 12,018 of record CAIXUF010001014.1, on the reverse strand, counting down.
GCCACGGGAACAGTGTTGGTCGAAAGGAGCGAAGTGGCGCGATGAAGTTCGGCATCTGCAATGAGGTTTTCAAAGAGTGGAACGATGTGGAACGCACGATTGACTACGTGCGGGGCGTTGGATACGACGGGCTTGAGATTGCGCCGTTCACACTGGCGCAGTACGTTTACGACATTCCCGACAGCACCCGCCGCGACATCGTTCGGTTTGCGGGGAAGGCGGGGCTGGACATCTTGGGCATCCACTGGGTGTTTGTGGGGCCGGAGGGCGTGCATTTGACCCATCCCGACCCGCAAGTGCGCGCGTTCACCGCCCGCTATCTGGTGGACTTGGTCAATTTCTGCGGCGACGTGGGCGGCAAGGTGCTCATTTTCGGATCGCCCAAACAGCGCAACGTGGGCCGCGATGTCACCTACAACCAGGCCTTCGGATACGCCCGCGGGGTGTTCGAGACGGCCCTGCCCGTCTGCGAGGCGCGCGGGGTGACCATATGCATGGAGCAACTTACCCACTTTGAGACCAATTTTTGCCAGACCGTCGACGAGACCGTCGAGCTGATCGAGGCGATTGACCATCCGAACTTCCAACTGCTTCTGGACACCAAGGCCATGGCCTACCAGTCGGAAGACCGGGCCGCACTCATCCGGCGCTGCGCCCGCCAGCTCCGTCATTACCACGCAAACGACACCAACCTGAACGGGCCGGGCTGGGGTGACGTGGACTTCAAGCCGATTTTCGAGGCGCTGCACGATATCCAGTACGACCGCTACGTTTCGGTGGAGGTGTTCAAGTTCGACCCGGGGCCGGAGGCGATTGCAACCCGAAGCCTTGAATACATGAAACGGTTCGTGTAGTCCTGTCCCGCCCTGCGGCGGCGCGTATCCCCGCCGTGCTTTCCCGGAAAGGTAGCCCCACATCGTGTCCATCCCCCCCGAATCCAGCCCGTTTGATCTGTTTGCCAAGTGGTACGCCGAGGCCGAGGCCTGCGAGGGCATCGACGACCACACGGCGATGACGCTGGCCACCGCCGCCGCGTCCGGCGCGCCCGACGCGCGTCAGGTGCTGCTCAAGGGTTTTGACGAGCGCGGTTTTGTCTTCTACACCAACCTGGACAGCCCCAAGACTGCGCAACTAAAGGAGAATCCGCGCGCGGCGCTGTGCTTCTACTGGATGCCGCTCGAAAAACAGGTGCGCATCCGCGGCGCCGTCGAGCCGGTCACTGACGCCGAGGCGGACGCCTATTTCGCGTCGCGCCCGCGCCAGAGCCAGATAGGCGCCTGGGCCTCAAAACAGTCGCAGCCGCTGGAAGGCCGCATGATTCTGGAGCGGCGCATCATCCAGTACGCCGCCAAGCACGCGCTGGGCGCCGTGCCCCGTCCCCCGTTCTGGTCCGGCTTTCGGGTGCTTCCCGAAGTGATAGAGTTCTGGCTGAAAATGCCTTATCGTTTGCATGACCGGCTGGTGTACACCCGCGCGGCGGACGGTTGGGAGCACCGCCGCCTGTATCCGTGAGCCGTCGGCGGCAGGCATGCACTGTTGCCTGGAACACTGATTTCGGCAATCCGTAGTTCTCCCGCTGGAAAGGCGGTCACCCGCGCCGGTATACTTGCGCAAGGAACGGGCGCTTCTTTGGTTCATGGACAGTCCCATCAACCGGGGCGTTTATTTCCTTGAAGTCCGGTCCAAGCGGTATTTTTCCCCGGCATGGCCCCCTTTGCCGTGATCTATGCTTTTGACGCGTTTAAAAACGGCCCCCAGTCGGGTGATGCCGCAACCATCCATCAGGTGCACCATCATGAACATGGACGACAAACTTATCATTGGCATGCCCGCCGGATCGCTGGCCGATCCCAAGCGGGGCGGCAATCTCGTCAGCCTGCTCAAGGCCGCCGGTTTCCCCACCAAGGGATACGAGGATGGCGGGCCGACCACCTTTCTGCTGCACACCGGGCTGGTGGGCTGGGACGGGCGCCCGCAGGAATTCGGCGCGCAGCTTGCCCTGGACGAGGTGGACATCGCCATCGGCGGGGACGACTGGGTGACCGAGCGCCTGCTGGAGTACCGCTATGAATACAACCGCGAGGTCAAGCTCAACAAGGTGCTCTCGCTCGAACGCGGCAATGTGCGCATCGTTGTCATCAACCTGCCCCTGAAGGGCGTGACCTTCGACGCATGGCTGACCGGGCTGCTGCGGGAAAAGCCCTTGGTCAAGATGGTTTCCGAGATGCCCTATCTCGCCATCGAATGGTTCCGCAAGAAGGCCGCGTCGCTGGGCTTTGCGGAAAGCCACAGCGCGTACTCGGTGCAGAAATACAACACCCCGCCGCGCATCGACGCCGGACTGGTCGTGTATGAATCCTGGGGCAAGACCGAGGCGAAGGTCCTCAACGGCGCGGTGGATCTCGGCCTCGAAATCACCCAGACCGGCAGCGCCATCCGCAACTACGGGCTGGAGATCAGCGAAGAGATCATGAAGTCCGAGACGGGCATCTGGGCAACCCCCACGCTGCGCGACAACCCGGGCAAGTGCGACCTGGCCCGCATGTTCCTGCTGAACCTGTACGGCGCCGTGTTCGCCGAGAACAAGGTGCTCGTGTTCTTCAACGCCAAGAAGGAGCACGTGCCGGCGATTCTCGACTACCTTCGGGAGAACCGGCTGTTCGGCGACGAGCCGACGATGAACGAGGGCGCGAACTTCACCGAGTTCAGCATCCAAATGGGCGCGTCCAGCACCACCCTGCCCATCGCGCGCGTGCGCTATGAACTGGCCAAGCTCGGCGCCACCCACATCGAGACCGTGCCGCTCGACTCCTGCATCCCGGGAATCGACGCCATCCAACTGTAGCCGGAGAGGATGCCCCCGCTTCTCCGCGAACATCCAGCTTGACGACTGCTGTCGTCGCGAACGCCGCCTTTGTCATCGCGAACGCCGCCTTTGTCATCGCGAACGCCGCCTTTGTCATCCCGAACGAAGTGAGGGATCTTCTTCCTCATCGCCAACCGCAACGCGCAACAGGAACGCATTTAGTTTCAACCTAAGAACGGCCGGCGCCTTCAGGGAGAATCTTCCGAAGCCATGAATGCCATGGGCTTTGCGGAAAAGAATGGACACACACACAAATCCGAATCACCCGCCGGGTTCAGTCCATATCGGTCGCGGTAGGGACGCGGGTTGCCCCGCGCCCCCCGCACAGATCCCGGCGAGCGGAATTACCGCACCGGGCTCCTGCCTTGGGTAATGACGCATTTCTCAGGCTCTGCGTACCCGGTCCAGCGTATGGTTCAGACGTGATTGGCACTGTGTCCAGCGGCTGTTTTGCTGACCCGTGTTTCCCTTGGCCAAACCCCTTCCCTCCAGGCTCTCCGCCGCACGGGATGCCGCTCCCGCTTTTGTTCGAGCCCTTCGCAGGTACTATGAGTTTGTCCGACTTCCCGTCATCGTTCATCGCGGCCGTACTCCATTCGGATTCTCCGCGCGGACCACGCCTACAGGGCGGGGCCAACGACGGGATCTCCCGGGTTCCGCGCAGGATGTTTCCGTGCGTGCATGGGGTCTTCGACCGCGCGGGGTCCGGGAGCGTCTCGCGGTAGCGACGCCTCCGATTTTGCTTTTCGTGCAATGGAAAACCGTCAGCACCCCGGAACAGGACAATTTCACGGCTCAATACCCAACCCGCACGTTCCCCTGTCAACGCTTGCAGGATTACCTCTCGATAACCGCGCCATGACTCGGGGCCAGTGTGACTCGCTATGTCTTCACTGCAAGAGACTTGCACTCCTTACATCCTGCCGGCTTGTCCCGGCGCTGTCTCCATTCCGTCCATAAAGTCCATAGAGTCCATGACTTAAATGAGCCATGGTCGCCCCAACTGCCGTTTCCAGGTTCATCATGGATAAACAGGATGAACAGGCTGGAACAGTATACCTCTGCGCACCTCCGCGTCCTTGCGCCTCTGCGATAAAGACAGAAAACAAATCGATCGCAGAGACGCGGAGAACGCAGAGGGACGCAGAGCGGGAATGTCCCTCATCCTGTCCGTCCTGCAAGTCCATGTTCAACTTTTTCTCCGTCTTCCCTGAAGCGGCGTGAAGCACTCCTTGCATCTTGTCATCCTGAACGCAGCGCAGCGAAGTGAAGGCCTTTGTGCCGACAGAGTCTCAGCGCGGGAGAAGATCCCTCACTTCGCTCGGGATGACAAACACCGGGAAATTGATCAGGGACACCCATCCGGTGGTCCTGTTTTACCGTCCCTGTTTTACCCCGCTGGTACCTCACTGGTAGTTCGAATAGGAGTCGCCGAAGAGGGTATTTTCGAGGCTACGGAAGCGTCAAGAAATGAAGTTTGCATTAACCATTTCAAGAGGTGCGTGATCACGGCGCCTCTCGATGAAAGTTGCCAACTCTATTTGTGGACGCCGCCTAAAGGGAACACCGTTGGAAAACTGACGCTTCCTTTCTTCTCCAATTTCCCGCCGTATCTCATCAATGGCCTTGATATGGGGACTTCCCTCTCCAAAGGATCAGCAGAACCGTCGCGGCCATGGCGACCGCAAGGGCAAGACCGGCCGGGCCTGCGGCGGACATTTTGGGCGGGGTAACCGCTATCTGCACGGGACCGGCGACACCAAAGGTGCCGCCGCTCAGTTCGCAGGTGCACGCACCCGCGTCGTTCGCGGTGAACGCGTCCACGTGATACGTGTCCGATGTGGCGCCGGAAATGGGGACGCCGTTCTTCGACCACTGGTAGCCGACAGCGCCCGAGAGATACTCCGCCATCAACTTCAGACACAAACACCCCCGCGCGGCGATTCCCCCGCTGCGTGACATGGTGCGGAAAACCCGCTATGACAACACATCCCACGCGATTCATGGCATCAGCCTGACGAGGAAGCGCCACAAAGTCAACATAATTCGCAGTCTGTCCATTTTTTTCTACAGCAAGGGTGATTGCGGGCCCCCGCGTGTCTCGGGATCAATCAAACAGTCCAACGCGCCGGACAGCCCCGGGTCGTGCTCAAGGATCTTCTTGAGGCCCGCACCGCTACGCCGTACACGGCCCGCAGGCAATGCAATCCCTGCGCGGATCTCGCCGATACCTTTTGCAATCGCCTTACGAGACAGGCCACACGCCCGGCTGACCAACGATACTCCACCATATCCCAAGAACTGCGCCTCGTTCGCAGCCATCAGACGACGCCCCCGTTCATCCAGTAACGCCCACACGGATACCAACTTCAATTCCAACTCCTGAAGCTTGTCCATGAGTCCACGTAGGTGACATTTCTAAAGAGTTTTGACACCCTTATTTGTTTCCGCCGCCTTATGGCAGCCAATGACGTCAATCGCCGATGACCAAAGCGGTATTTGCAAAAGGGCGGCCCGAAAAGGCACAGTATGGAATGTTTGTGTTTGACGGAGCAAAATCGCCGCGCTTCCTTAAGGAAGATGATTCCCGGAGGGGCATTCGCTGAAAGACCGTGAGTTGTTTGGAAATGCTCTTCTTTCGCCATTAGACTTGGCCCGGACGCGTCTCGGCAATCCGGAGGCATGACCCAATATGAAACGGATTCGCCTCTTTCTGGTCAACACTGGAATGCACACGCGGCCGTGTCCCGTCGTCACCCCGCCGATAGGGCTGTTGTCGATAGCCGCTTACGTTCGGACTAGGCTGCCCGTTGACATCATGATAGTCAACCAGCGTCTGGACAACTGGACGTCCGACGAAGTGGTCAGGCGCGCAACGGACTTTGGCGCCGACGTGGTCGGCTTCTCCTCCTTTACCACCGCGGCCCATGCGCTTCCCCTGTTTGTTCAAAAGACCCGCGCGGCCCTTCCCAATGCCTTGATTCTCCTGGGAGGCCCGCACGCCTCGGGAGTTCGCGAGAAGCTCCTTGAGGAAATCCGCGCGGATGTGGTGGTGCCTGGCGAGGGTGAAGTGGCGACCGAGATGATCCTTCAGGCTTGGGCCGAAAGCGGGCACGATTTCGGCGGGATACCGGGCATTATCTGGCGCAATGCCCGCGGCGAAGTGGTGCAGAATCCCGGCACGCCGCCGCAAGTGGATAATCTGGACGACATTCCCATGCCGGCCTACGACCTGATCGAGTTGCCGAGATATTGGAAGGCGCAGTCAGCCGCGGCGGTTTACCGCCGCCGTTACGCGCCGCTTGTGACCAGCCGGGGTTGCCCCTATCACTGCATATACTGCCATAATATTTTCGGCAAGACCATTAGAACGCTCTCCCCGGAGCGGGTGGTTGATGAACTTGCGCACCTTCAGAAGACCTACGGGATTGTCGACTTTGAATTTCAGGACGACAATTTCAATTTCAAACCCGGGCGGGTGCTTCAGATCTGTGAACTGTTGAAACAGAAAGGCATAAAGACACGGTTCGCCTTTCCCAACGGACTCCGCGCGGACCTTTTGAGCAATGAGGTGATTGACGCGCTGGTCAGCACGGGCATGTACCACTGCAATCTGGCGCTGGAAACCGGATCACCCCGTCTCCAGAAGTTCACCGCCAAGGCCATGAACATCCAGAAGCTGCTCGACCGAGGCGACTATATCACCTCAAAACGGGTGTACTCCAGCCTGCTATGCATGATGGGATTCCCAACGGAAACCGAGGAGGAGATCAGAATGACCATCGACGTCGCGTGCGCCTCCTCTTTCCACGCGGCCACCTTTCACGCGGTAACTCCCTTCCCGGGAACGCCCCTTTATGAAATGGTACTGCGCGATCATCCGGAGAAGATCGCGAAGCTCCGGTATGATGACATGGACTACTCGGGGATGCGGGTGAATCTGACCGATCTTCCCGACCGGACATTGTTCTACTATCAGCGGCTCGCGATGCGCCGTTTCTACATGAATCCCCGCAGAGTCGCCCGGCTGCTCCGCGCCCACCCGCAGCCGTGGCTGCTGCCCGCATACATTCCGATCTTTCTTTATCGCGCCACCAAGGGCATGCTGCCACAGCGCGGCCAATTGCCGGGGGGCAATCCCGCATCCTGACCCGTCCCCCTTCCCGCAGGGGGCTATGGGGCCGGGTGAAAGGCCGGGTGCAGCCGGAGCGCGTCCGCCCTTATTGTGCGGCGGGCGCGGCGAAATTCACGCTGACCGGTTCAGCGCAAGCCGCAAGCCCCGCCTGTGCACGCAGGTTTGCGGGGTCCTGGAGGTTGGCCTTGCGGTAAGCGTCCTTGGCCTCTTCAATTCGGTTCTCAACCTCGAACAGTTCTCCAATCCGCGCGACCGCTTCCGCCGGAAGGGACTCGGGAATGTTCAAAGACGCGAATTCGGGAGCAAGACGGTCATAGTCTTTGGCGCGCAGGGGATAGAGACCCGGCGGCCACACACGGCTTCCCCCCGGCACTATCAGGCGATTGATCTCGCGCCAAGGGATGGCCGACCAAACCCCGGCTGACTCCAAATGCTCAATCGCGTCCGCAGACCCGCGCCCACCCGCATCACAACTGGCTTCGGCGAATTCACGCAGGATGCGCCCCGCGTAAGCGCTGCACCCAAGGGCATCCTGGAAAGATCTATTGGCCGCCCCAATGTCACCCCGGCGAAGCGACACCAATGCTTTCGCCACATGCCCCATCTCGAACCTGCCATCCGACTTGACACTCCTCTCCGCGGCGCGCTCAGCGAGGTCGGTTTGATTCGCCAGGAGCAGGTCATAAGCGATAAGGAGGTCCCCGTACATGTTGGGAAACCCAACACGTTCTTGGATGCCGAGGGCTAGTAGCCTCCGTGTCCGCGCGTCTGTCTCTGGCACGCCGAGTTCCGCCAATACCGCTCGGAATTGCTTCTCGGTTTGGGGGTTCTGCGCGGCGGGCGGCGTCGGAACAAATGCGGCCACACCGCGCTGAACGCGCCAAACGGCCACATTGATTCCGCCATTGTACACCTTCGGAAGGACTTCCATCCCGCAGGCGGCGAACTGACGTTCCAAGCCTGAAAAGCGGCCTTTACTTTCGTAGGGGGTTAGAAAGATCCAGACGGTTCGCTGCGGATGCCCTGAGCCGGGACCGGCGTCGGCCAGCAGATAATTCGCCGCGTTTATCAGCATAGAAGAAGAGGTGGCATATAGTAGGATGGGAATGTTTGCGTTCCTGAGCGCATAGACGGGGACCATGGCATGTAGGGGGGAGGGGCAGGTCATCACGACGTCGTCTGGCTGCAGTTTCTGGCTAATGTACCGTGCCGCACCCTGCGAGTCTGCACGGGTGCTCGTCGGCATGAGTATTGCCGCCTGATAGCCATATAGGGCTGCAAGCCCCGCCAGTGCGGCGGTTTTCAGCCGCCGTCCCGGCAGGGCCGCGAGCATGCCGCCGATGGCGAGGTATATGGGCAGGGCAAGGCAAAGGGAATAACGCGGGAGCAGCACGGCGCTGCCTTTTCCGGCAAGGGCAAGAACCAACAAAAGAGACAGCGGGCAGACAATCAGGAAGGCAACCAGCGTGTGGGTTTGGAGGGTTTCTTTATGATCCGGCGCGCGCGTGATCCACAGGCGCAGGCAGCGCCAAAGCCAATAAGCGGCCAGCCATACAAAGGCCGCACCGGCAACGCAGGCCATTATCCGGTTCATTAACGGGAGCCACGAGGCAAGATAAGGCAGACTGTCTGGCGCCAAATACGCGGAATAGTTCAGCTCCACCGACATATCGCGGAACATCAAGATTGTCGCGAGTCCGTGCATTAAAGAACCTTCATAGCTCCCTCCCCCACGGCGGGAAAGATGAGTGACATACCATCCCCAGGAAAGCAGGGACGCCGCCTGCGCGGCCATCCATCCCCATCGCTTCGGTCCGGCCCCATACAGTCCAACGCACAGAAACGCCATTTCCGCAAGCACAAACGCGACAGATGTCACGTGTGTCCACAGGAGCAGGGCATTGGCCGCCAGCATCAGCAGCCAGCCTTTGGCATCGTTGTCCTGGAGGCCGCGGAGCAATCCCAGCACTGACAAGAGGGCAAGAGGCATGATGAACGAATAGGGCAGCAGCTCCTGCGACCAGTAGATTTGCGAGGGCGACAGGGCCAGGCACAACGCAGCAGCGCCCCCGGCCCAAGGCCCGCGAAACCGTGCGCCGACAGCATAGATGAGCGGGACGCACGCGGCGCCCGCCATTACGGGCGCAAGCCTCAGTACCCACGGGTCCGAACCTGCCAAGTGCTCCCAAACGTATTCAAACCAGTAGTAGACGGGAACACTCTCAGGGGCCGAATTGAAGCGGATAAGGTCGAAAAAGGTCCAAGGGGCGGGGGCATTCAGATACCCCAAGTTGGAGAGAAGTTCGTCAAGCCACACGGACTGCTGGTCCAAATGCCAGACGCGAACCGTAAACGCCAAGACCGTCAGGAGGCAGATTCCCACCAAGACCCACACGTTGTCTCGTCGCGACTTCACCCCACTTTCTGCTCCTGTCGACACCACAACCTGCTCCTTATGATCGAAACGTGTGCCAAACCACATAAGTTGTCTTCTCACACACGAAAACGATGCTATCAGACTACACTTTTGTCCGGTTGGACTCAATTCTGTTCTACCAGGAGGCAATTGCGAAAGCCCGAAGTCCTGTGCTGGCATGTGTTTGCCGGACCGTGTTTTTTTCCCTCACCCCGCGCCACACGGGGCTTTCCGCGCAAACATCCTTCCAGAGGGCTGCATCCCCGGAAAGACCTGTTGGAGCTGCTGAACGTTCATGGCCAAGACGGGCAGATGCACCGGCATCACAGAGGGCGTGTCCGCAGTCACGACCGTAACCGGGGCCGTTGTCCCCGATCATGTCGCGGGGGGAGCCGCCAGCGCTCGGCCCAGGCAGTTTCGGGCAGGGGAATGCCATTGGCCGCAGCCCTGTCTCGAAACCACTGTTGCGCGGCCTGCGCGGCGGCCGTGCCTGCGGCGGTGACTTCGTCCGGGTTCAGCGTGGAAACAGGTTCACCCTGCCCCGCCGGTTCCAAGTCGCCCGCAAGGACGGCGCACACCCCACCGCCCGCCAAGCCCAGTGCGACCAGTAACAGGCACACCGACAGCGCCGCGTGCGCCCGCACGACCGTAATTCCCTTCCTCATGACAAACCCTCTCCGCCCAATATTATGGTCTCCCCGTGTACAGGATCCCTCACCCTTGAACGGGAGACCCTTTGACCTTCACCAACATGGCTTTCGTTTGTTCGCAATTCTTGTGCCATTTTGCGGGCCGCGACGCTATGGACCCTGAAAATGCAAAATCCTGTGCAGTTTTGGAGATCACGGCACGGGTCGGAAAAATCATGGCCCTCCGAGCGTTCAACAACTGTCCAGAAACCGGACAGTACATTGCCCAATAACTGGACGCATGCCGAGGTACACCGGAATGTCCGTAGCCCGTTTGCGGAACCATTCCGCGTGTTATTCACGCTTCCGCGTTTGACAGGACCGCTTCGGCAAGTTACAATCCGCACAAGCTGCAGAATGGCGTTCTGGCGGCCTGGGGCTCGGCTGTTTGGATGCCAAAGGTCTCCGAGAACGACGGGCACGCCGGGACGATACTCAGCGACCCGGCCGGGCTTGAAAACCGGCGGAAGGATTTGCGGTCATGAACGGGTTGACGTTCGCCAATTTCACTGCCGACGAAAACAACCAGGCGGCGTATGATGCCTGCCGAGAGGTTGCCTCCCTCGAAGGGGACCCCGCCAGGCCGGTGACCCTGGTCGGCGAGAAGGGCACGGGCAAAAGCCATCTGCTCTGGGCCATCGTCAACGATTTCCGGGAAAGACAGGCCCACGTCAGCATGGCGCTTGTCAGCGCGGGCGATTTCCCCCGAAAAGTGCGCAACCTCGTCAGCGACCCGTCCCCCATCAAAAAAAAGCATCCCGCAGTGCTGCTGGTGGACGAAATGGAGCGGTTCAAGGAAAGCATTCCGGACCTGGAGGCGGTTGTCCGCCTTTTCCTGGACAACGGACACATGGTGGTGCTGACCAGCCGCATCCATCCCAGCGCCCTTTCCGGATACAGCGGGAAATTCAAGTCGCTGCTGTCCGCCGGGGCCATTGTCGGCATGCGGGCCACCGGGGCCGCCGCCTCCGCCGACGGCATACCCGCGCTAGCCCTGGAGCGCACCGACGGCCTTGGGAAATACATTGACGACCTGGGACAGGAGCAGGACCGCCCCAAAGACCTGCCCGGCATCGCCGCTGAAAGCGCAAAAGACGGCGAAGCCGACGGCAGGGCGGCCAGGGCGGAAGCGGAACGCGATCGCGTCCGCGGGGCGCTTGAGCGCAGCGAGGACGATTTGTTCGAAACCCGCCAGGAGTTGGCCGCCGTGCGCGAGGCCGCCGACAGGTCCCGCGCCGAGCTGGACACAACCGCCGGTCTTGTGAAGGCGCTTGCCAACAGGCTGGCGGAAGTGGAGACGGCGCAGCGCGCCCGCATCGAGGCGCTGGATCGGACGCTCGCCGGGCTGGACCGGGATTTGGAGGCGCTTGCCGGAAACGGCCCCCGCGAGGGCGACCCGGCCCTGGCCGCCTATGATTCGCTCGTTGAAGAAAAACACGCCGCCGAGACGCTGTTGGACAAAGCCCACCGCGAAGCGGCGCAGAGTATGGCCCGGACGAGTGTGCGGGCCGGCGAAGTGCAGCGCCTGCTGGACAGGACCGCCGTGCTCCTTTCGGCAGGCAGTGAGGGCGCGGCCATGGCCGAGGCGCGCAGCACTGTTTCCGAGGCGATTGTCCGCCTTGCCGGTGTTTGCGGCGGCGCAGCCGGCATGGAGCCGGCCGCGGCACAACCACCCGGCGGCGCGAAGCCCATGCTTGGGCGCCTCATGCCCGGCGGCGATGCGCTGGACGAGGTGGTGAAGAAAGCCTTCGGCGATCCGGTGGAGGACGATGATGACAGCGACGATTTCACCTACGCAGAACCCGCCCCGGAAGAGGACGAGCCGGACTTGGATCTGAACCGCCTATGAGCGGGTTCGCCGAACGTGCCATGGACCTGTTCCACGCCCTTCATCCGCTGGATCGGGTGCCGC
>CAIXUF010001013.1 GCA_903922535.1 Candidatus Hydrogenedentota bacterium | reverse complement strand
CAGGGCGCAGAAGGCGGCGGCGAGGCGTCCGACGAACTGCGGGCCATCGGGGAGCATCTGCTTCCCCTTGGCCTGGCGGACGAGAATCACCCGCTCCGCGAACATGCGCGGCTGGCGGCGCAGAGCATCCGTGAACATCAAACAACCCAAGCAGAGCCCATACGGGCAGGAGATAAACAGTGAAAATCTACACCCTCGGATATTCGGGATGGTCAGTCGAGGCCATCAAGACGTTCCTTGAATCCGTCAACGGCGTGGCTGTTGACGTTCGCATGGTGCCCCGTTCGCGGGTCGCCGCTTTCAACGGGATCGCGTTCTCCCGCCTCATGGGAGAGCGGTACTACTGGCTGTCGGACTTCGGCAACGTGAACTACAAGAATGGCGGGCCGATTGCGATTGCTGACTTCGACAAAGGCGTCGAGCGTCTGGGGCCGCTGAAATCTGCGGGCAAGGCCGTTGTGCTTCTGTGCGGCTGCCCGGATGTCAGGACGTGTCACCGCAAGGTTCTGGCCGAGCGGCTGGCCGAGCGATGGGGCGCGGAAGTGGAGCATGTGGCCCCGCCGCCGAAACCAGCGAAGCCGGAACCATCCGGCCCGCCGAAGCTGTTTTGACTGTTGCGCCGCCGGTGTAAGGGCACGCCGGGCTTTCCAGCCCGGAGGACGTGGCTCATGGCCACGGCGGCGCTGTGTGGGTTATTGTCCAGCCACGGGCCTAAACATTTTGTGGTGTTTGCCGTAAGTTATAAGTTACGGGGGGGGGGGGGCAGTTTGGGGTATTTTATTGTCTATTTTGTGCTGGACAAAACGCTGTTTTCACAGTAGTATGCTTTTCGTTCGTGCGTAGTGTGCGAGGCAAGTGTTACGTGTTCAAACGTGACTCTCCCCCACGGCGGGCGAGAACAACGGAAAAAAAAGGAAGGCAATCATGCAAACGAGGACGATTCTTACGGCGGTTGCGGCGGTGCTTCTGGCGGCCGGAGCGGCGCAGGCGGCCATCATCAACATTGACATGGTCACCGTGGGCGACCCGGGGAACGCGGCGGACACCACTGGCTACGGCGCGGTGTCCAACACCTACCAGATGGGCAAGTACGACGTGACGGCGGCGCAGTACACGGCGTTCCTCAACGCCGTGGCTCAGACCGACACATACGGCTTATACAACAGCAGCATGTCGGGCGGCCCCTACACTGCGGCCTGCGGCATCACGAGGACGGGGAGTTCCGGTAGTTACTCCTACAACACCACCAGCAGCGGGTACGCCGTGAACAACGGGAACTTCCCCGTGAACTGGGTTACCTGGGGCGACGCCGCAAGGTTTGCCAACTGGCTGACCAACGGCCAGCCGACGGGTTCTCAGGGAGCCGGAACCACCGAAACCGGTTCCTACACCCTCAACGGCGCGGTGAGTCAGGCGGCCCTGATGGCCGTGACGCGGAACGCGAACGCCAATTACGTCATCCCGACGGAGAATGAGTGGTACAAGGCGGCGTATTATAAGGGCGGCGGGACCAACGCGGGGTACTGGACCTACCCCACCCAAAGCAACACGGCCCCCAGCAACATCCTATCCAGCACGGGGACGAACAACGCCAATTACTACATTAGCAATTATACCGATCCCACGAACTACCTGACGGTGGTCGGGGCCTTTGCAGCTTCGCCGGGGCCTTACGGCACCTATGACATGGGCGGGGACGTCTTTCAGTGGAACGAGGCGAATATTTCCGGTTCCAATCGCGGGCTGCGGGGCGGGTCGTGCAGCTACTACGACGGCTACCTCGCGTCCTCCTCCCGGATCGACTTCGACCCGGGCAGCGAGTACCTCAGTGTCGGGTTCCGTGTCGCCTCCGAAGTTCCTGAACCGTGCAGTTTAGGCTTGATCGCCTTGGGAGGCTTGGCGTTGTTGAAGAGAAGGCGCAGGTAGGTTCCCTTTTTGCTTTGATTCTTTTTCCCTTTTCAGGGGGCGGCGTAAGCCGCCCCCTTCTTTGCCGT
>CAIXUF010001012.1 GCA_903922535.1 Candidatus Hydrogenedentota bacterium | reverse complement strand
GGGGGCCGGGTTGTTGTTGTTGAGCAGCAGCCGGGTTTACTCGATTCCCGCGCTGGCGTCGCTTCCCCTGCGCACGGAAGGAAATCGGTTCGTTTTGGACGAGACGGCCAAGCTGCCTAGCGGCTTGACTCTGGATGGCATCGGGCGCCAATTCTCCACTGCGCCGCCCATTTCGCTCTACGGCAGCGCCAAACTCGCTTCGGAAGTGGTCGCGCTGGAATATGGCAAGGCGTTTGGCTTCCCGGTCTGGATTACGCGCTGCGGCGTGCTTGCCGGAGGCGGGCAGTTCGGGACGCCTCACCAGGGAATCTTTTCATACTGGATACAGGCGCACCTACGCCGCCGCCCACTGCGCTACATCGGCTTCGGCGGGACCGGTCGGCAGGTGCGCGACGTATTCCATCCGCGAGACCTGGCAGGCTTGCTTGACGCGCAGATGTCCCGCTCGCCTGCCGGAGAACAATCAATTTACACCGCCGGCGGCGGAAATGCGAATGCCATGTCGCTGGCGGAATTGACGGCCTGGTGCGATGCCCGTTTCGGACCCCTCTCTCCCACCCCCGACACGGTGGACCGCCCATATGATATTCCCTGGGTGGTGATGGACAGCCACGATGCTGGGCGGGACTTTGGCTGGAAGATCGAAACGCCCGCGGCTGATTTGCTGGAAGAGATCGCCCGGCATGCGGAGGCTAATCCCGACTGGCTGGAAAGTTGCGGGTTATGAGCAAAGCTCCGAAGCCCACCTCGACGGACCCGCTGCGGCTCATCTCGGTAGTGATTCCAGCCCAAGACGAGGAAGGCAATATTGCCGGCGCGGTGGAACATCTTCATGTGGAACTCCAGCTACACGGCGTTCCGCACGAAATCGTGGTGGTGGACGACGGCAGCGCCGATAATACCTGGGAAGTGCTGGGCCAACTCCGTCAGCGGATCCCGGGGCTGAATGCGATTCGGAATACCGGTCCGCACGGCTTCGGAAACGCGGTGGTTCTCGGCATCGGCCAGAGCCAGGGCGACGCGGTAGCGATCATGATGGCCGATGAGTCCGACGACTGCCGCGACGTGGTACGGTACTGGGAGTTGTTGAATCAGGGATGGGATGCGGCATTCGGTTCTCGGTTTGTCCGCGGCGGAGGGGTGATCGGTTATCCACTGCACAAGCTGCTGGTCAACCGCCTGGTGAATACCTTCCTGCGGGTGATGTTCCGGGTCCCATTGAACGACTTCACGAACGCTTTCAAGGCATACCGGAGAACTGCCCTGGAGGGCTGCCGTCCGTTCCTCTCTCCACATTTCAACCTGACCGTGGAACTGCCGCTGAAGATCATCGTTCGCGGATATTCGTGGACTACGATGCCGATAACCTGGCGCAACCGGCGCTCCGGGATTTCAAAACTCATGCTCAAGGAAATGGGCAGCCGGTACCTGTTCATCACCCTCTACTGCTGGTTGGAAAAATATTTCAGCCGGGGAGATTACAAACGGCGCGCCTCTCTTCGGTGACACGCCTGGAGTTTCTACATTTGCGAGTCAGTGTGGGGCAGGTTGGTAACCTGCGGCCGATTGGTAATCGGCCCCTTAGCGGCTATTTTTGTGAGAATTCAACGGTCCGGCGCCCACTAGTCCCATATGGCCGCATTCCACGCACGCCGGTTGCCGCACTATCACGCCGTGGGCCAACCCTTGTGTCTTACTTGGCGGCTCCACGGCAGTTTGCCGCCAAATCGCCCCTTCCCTCAAGCCACCACCTCTGGGCGAGCTTTCCTGACCATGGATCGCCTCCTTGACAACGAGGGCAACGGCCCGCTGTACCTGCGCCGGCCGGAAATCGCCGCCCTGATAGTCCAGGCGATTCG
>CAIXUF010001011.1 GCA_903922535.1 Candidatus Hydrogenedentota bacterium | reverse complement strand
GCATTTCGTTGCGCTTGCGGCTGTTACGGTAGGTCAGGATACCGCCCAGGGAAAAGGCAAAACCGTATTCCATAAACTGTTCCGCCACCTCGACACTGCCCGTAAAGTTGTGCAGTATCCCGCCGCGCCGCGGCACGCCGACCTTGCGAAAACAGTGCAGTGTCTCGTTGAACGCGCCCCGGCAGTGAAGCACCATCGGCACGTTCAATTCGCATGCAATGGCCAGTTGCCGTTCAAACACCGCCTCCTGGAGCAGGAAGGGGGTGCGGTCGATCTTGGTGTCCAGCCCGGCCTCGCCGATGCCCACGGCGCCGCGCGCCACCGCGTCGGCAAGCCCGTCCAGCAGGGACAGGTCCTCCCCGCGGCAATACCACGGATGCACCCCGACCACACAGGCCACCTCGGGAAAGGTCCGCGCCAGTTCGAGCGACAACGCCCACTGGTCCGGCGTGATGGAAGCGGTGATCAGACGAACCACCCCGGCGGCGCGCGCCCCGACGAGAATTTCCTCCAGCCGCCCCGCGAACTCTTCCGCCTCAAGATGGCAGTGTGCATCTACAAGCCGCATTATAGGAGTTTTCCAAACGCCGGAGTTTATGGACGATATGGACGATATGGACGGGATGGACGGGATGGACGGCGCTTGCCTGCGGTGAATGGGTCCATTCAGTCCATCTCGTCCATGAAGTCCATGTCGTCCACAGCCCTGGCTGTTTCGCGCCTTCCGGCGCTGCGGCGTCTTAGTTCATCACCTTGAACCGCTCGCCTGTGCCCTCGATTTCTATGGCTATCGCCCGGGTCTGCACGGCAATCAGCCGCGCATTCGTGCCCGGGATCATCTCACCCACATACACTTTCTTCAAGTTGATGATTGCCAGCCCCTCCGGCTGGCTGGAACTGGCCTCGCGCAGCACGTTCAGCCGCATCTCGCCCAGACCAAGCCGCTCGCGTTCGGCCTGGCCAAGCCGCGGCAGCGCATTGACGTCTTCCAGAAAGGGTGCCCGTTTCTCCGCCGCACGACCGGGGGCAAGACTCACCGGGGAACCACGCATCGGCACCACCGCCTGCGGTTTGGATTCGGGCACCTCGGCGCGAACGCGCGCGATGGCCTCCGGCGTTGGCAGCGGTGTGGTCGGCTCCTCTGCGGGCACCGGCGCGGCCTTGGCCAGTTTCACCGGTTCCGCCGGCGGTTTCGGGGCGGGCTTTTCCGCCACCGTTTTGACCGGTTTCAGGACGGGCGGGACAGGCGCTTCCGCAACCGCCTTTGCCAGCTCCGGCGCGGGCGGGACAGATGATTCCGCCACAGGCTTGACTGGTTCCGGTTCGGGCACTTTGGTCTCCATCGTCGCTGCCGGTTTGGACTGCGCCTCCGCTGGCGGAACCGGCACGCTTTCCTGCGGCTTCCCGGCAGACTGGGATACTTGGGCGTCTGGTGGCGCCGGACTTGTATTTGCTTCTGGCGCGGGGACGGTGTGGGTTTCTTTTCCAACCGCCTGCACCGGCGCTTTATCTGCGGGCTTTGCTGCCACCGCCACGGCTGGCGTGGAAGGATTGGCTCTGCCGACCAGCGATGCCACCCCGGCGGACAGGCCCACAATCAGGGCGATGACGATCAGCCCCCCGGCGGCATAGGCAAGCGCTTTGCCGTTGAACCGTGATCGCCGCACTGAACGCCTTCTCTTCTTTGGGGGATTGAAAAGCGCCTCTGCCGCCGTCTCAGGCGCGAACGGCGCATCGGGATCGCTGTCCGAAGCGTCACGCGCGTTGCGGTCCTCTTCGACCTTGTTGAGGGCGTCAAGAATGGAACTCATGTCACCCCTGCTTCCCGGAAAATGCCGCGCTGTGTCATGCCGGAGCGCCGTGGGGCACCAGCGGCGAACTGCCGGGCACCGGTGCCGTGGACTCGCCCGGACGAACCGTTTCCGCGGGCGGCAACGGCTCGATCGCCGTGGGCGGCGGCAACTCGCGCACCTGCAAGAGGGCGCCCACTTCCGCGCGGTACTCGCCCGCCGGGATCCTCGCCGCGGACTGCTCCTTCTTTTCCGGCGTTTCCGCGGGAGCGGGGCTTTCCGGCTTTGTCACTTCGGGCGGGGGTGCCGGTGTCGGATCCTCCGGCTTTGCCGCTTCGGGCTGGGGTGCCGGTGCCGGATTCTCCGGCTTTGCCGCCTCAGGGGCGGGCGCAGGCACTGGCGCGGGCGTTTCCGGTGCTGGCGCAGGCGTCTGGACAGCAGGCGCGGCGGTCGGAGTCGGCGGTGCCGGGGTTGTATCCGGCGCGGCCGGTTTCTCTTCATGCCTGGCCGCGACTTCACCGGTCGGTGCGGCCGCACCGCTTTGCGCAGCGGCCGCGTCTGCCGCGGGAACGGCGCTGTTGCGCGGGCGCAGTGACGGGCTGTTGTTGGCCCCGCTCCACGCCGCAAGCACCATGCGCACCTGCGGACCCACTTTGCCGTCCATCTTCAGGCCGGTTTCGGCCTGAATGGCGGTGACGGCCGAAGCCGTCTCCATATCGTAACTGTCCTGGATGTTCTTGCCGCCAATCAGTCCCAGCCCACGCAACTGCTGCTTCAGCGCGGCCACCTGCGCGCCCTTCAAGCCGGTCACAAGCAACGGCGCGGTTGGCGCGCTGTCGCGCCACGGGATAAGCGCCTCGTTCTGGTAAATGTCCCTGAACGCCGTGCGGCCCAGGGAAACCTGGCGGTCGCCGTCCAGCGCCAGGGTGACTTTGTCCTCGCCGGCGCGCACCAGCGCGGCCCAGCGGGGCTGATCTTTCACCTTCACGCGCACCAGCGCGGGCAGATTCATGGCGACCAGTTGCACGGTTGCGGGATGCAGACTCTCGCACGCCAGCCCGCGCCCCACAAAGAACTGTGCCAGTCCCTCCGCACTGTCGCCGCCGGAAAAGTTCGCGGGATTCTCCACCCCCCATGCCTTGAGCAGGGCACCGAGACCGGCGTCACGGCTGGCTTCGGGGGACACGCCGGCCAGTTCCTCCATGCTCTTCACCGTTGGATCCTGCGCTGCCGCGTTGTGCGCGGCGGACACGCTCGCCAGCCGTTCTATGACGCGCCTGGCGATGATCGACTCGGTCGCGGGCGAAGTATCCACGACCGGCGCGGCATCAGGCGCAACGCCCGACGGCGCGGGCGCGGGCAGTGCGGAAGCCTTGTCGGTCGCCGCCGCCTCCGACACATCCAAGGGTGTCGGTTTGGACGCGGGCGCAGGTGTTTCACCTGAAAGCAGACGGTTGAACAGGCCCAGTTCGCGGGCCATATGGTCCATTGGATTGGCAAAAACCTGAATGATGACGATCAGCAGGATCGCGGCGAGCAG
>CAIXUF010001010.1 GCA_903922535.1 Candidatus Hydrogenedentota bacterium | reverse complement strand
TAGTCGTTGTACACGGCGGAGTAGTTGCCCGCGCCGTCGAGGTACTGCACGCGCACGGTGTGGTAGCCCAGCCCGGCCGGCAGTGTGTACGCCTTCGTCGCCGTCGGCGGCGTCCAGGCCGTCCAGGTGGAACCGTTGTCGCTGAATCGCATGCGCGACACCTGGGCTCCTGTTCCGTCCGTCCAGGTCAGGCCCAGCGTCACCGACTGGGTCGTTGTGGTCGCCGCGCCGTTATTGATGATGATCGAGCCCGTGGGGAGTGTCGTGTCCAGAAGGATGTAATCGCTGAACACGGCGGACTTGTTGTTCATTTTGTCGATGTACTGGACGCGCACCGTCTTGTGGCCGTCACCGCTGGGCAGCGTGTAAGAAAGGGTTGCCCTGAGGGACTGCCAGGCGGTCCATGTGGAACCGTCATTGCTGAACCGCATCCGGACCACGCCGGTTCCGTCCCCGCCGGCCCAGGTCAGGGCGAGCGTCACCACGGCGTTGTTGGTGGCCGAACGGTTGCCATTGATGACGATGGAGCCCGTCATGGGCGGCGGGGCACCCTTGGAAACCACCAGGTCCACGGCACTGCCGTAGGCGGCCGTTGCGCCCGACGCGGGCGTCTGGCTGATGACCAGGCCCGTCGCCACGGTGCTGCTGTACTGCTGTGTCACCGTGCCGGTCACCAGGTGCGCATTGACCAGCGCGGTATCCGCCGCCGACTGCGTCATGCCCACCACGTTCGGTACTGCCACACTGCATTGCCCGGTCGATATTGCCAGCGCCACGGCACTGCCGTAGGTGGCCGCCGCGCCCGGCGCGGGCGTCTGGCTGATGACCAGCCCTGCCGCAACCGTGTCGCTGCACTGCTGTGTCACTGCGCCTGTCGTCAGATGCGCCGCCGTGAGCGCGCTGTCCGCCGCCGACTGGGTCAACCCGACCACGTCCGGCGCCGTCACGTTGCACACCCCGGTTGACACCACCAGGTCCACGGCGCTCCCGTACGGTGCGGTGCCGCCCGAGACGGGCGTCTGGCTGATGACCAGCCCCGCCGCAACCGTGTTGCTGCACTGCGGCGTCACCGTGCCCGTAGCCAGGTGCGCCGCCGTCAGCGCCGTGCCCGCCACCGACTGGGTCTGTCCCACCACGTTGGGAACCGTCACCGGGCACGGACCCGTGGACACCACCAGCGCCACCGAACTGCCGTAGGCGTCCACCTGGCCTGCCGCGGGTGTCTGGCTGATGACAAGCCCGGCCGCCACGGTGTTGTCGCATTGCTGCGTCACCGTGCCCGTGGTCAAATGGACACCGGTCAAGGCGGCGCCCGCCGCCGATTGTGTCTGGCCCACCACATTCGGCACCGTCACCGGTGCCGGACCGAGACTGATGGTGATGTCCACGGCGGTCAGCACGGGCACGGAGCTGCCCGCGGCGGTGCCCTGCACAATCACCGTGCCGACCGGAACCGTATCGCTGTAGACCCGCATGATCTGGCCCGCCGCCAGATCGGCGTTGCCAAGGGCTGATTTCGCATTCGCCTCGGCCATGCCGACCACATTGGGCACCACGGCGAGCGTGTACGCCGACGCGGCGCCCCCTTCCGCGGTGACGGTGCCGGCGCCATTGCGCGCCGTAACCGCAAACGAGTAAGAGGTCGCGTTGGAAAGGCCGGTCACGGTAACCGTTCCCCATGCCGAAGCGGTGCGGTATGCGGCTGATGTCCCCAGCGAACCGTTTGACTGCACCCAGGTGTTCGTGGTGGTGCTGCGAATGGCATACTCCGCGGCTGTCGAGTTCCCGTCACCGGAACCAATGGCGACGTGCAGCGATGTCGAGGTTGGCGTGTTCACCGTCGGGACAACGGGCACGTTTGCCAGCGTCCATGCGGAAAAAACCGCCGTCTTGGCGCTGTCCCCGACGGCATCGGTGGCCGCCACCTGGAGGGCGTATTGCGTGCTCGGGGACAGGCTGCCCTGGGCATAGGAGGTCACACCCGCGCCGGTCGTCGTGCGCAAGGTGGACGGTGCGCCCGAACCGGCGTCCGCCCACACCTTGAATCCCGTTTCATCACTCGAGTTGTCCGTCCAGGTCCAGGTAATGGAGGTGGTGCTGATGGCCGTGGCTCCGGGATTGGACGGAGCATAGGGAGGCTGGATGACCACCCGGAAATCCGGTTCCTTTGCGCTGTCCAAAGGCATGGCGAACCAGCGGCTGTGTTGCTCGAACGGCGTCGTCACGGGGTTGTACAACAACCGGGCCCGCCAATGATATTGCGTGTTGTTTGAAAGTCCGGAAATCAGTTGGTCGAATGCCGCTCCACCCACGCCGGTACTGGTCCACGAAGCGGTTTTCACCGTGCTTGTCCCGTCAAAGGCCGTCTTAAACTGTTTCAACTCGCACTCGATCTTTGCCTTGCCGCGCCCAAAGGGGGTCCGTCCCTTCGCCGTGATGCGGGCGCTGTCCTTCGGCATCAACCCGCCGGGCGCAACCGCGACGGTGTCGTCGCCGCGCCGCTGGCCGGGAACCAGGCTCAGGCCGCGGCCCGACTCCCCGTTGCCATAGTAGACAGAGACCAGCCCTTCGTTGGTCTCTCCGCTGTCATAATTGGGCACGCCCACGATGACGTCGGCATAGCCGTCCCCGTTCACGTC
>CAIXUF010001009.1 GCA_903922535.1 Candidatus Hydrogenedentota bacterium | reverse complement strand
GGTAGTTGAGCGGAGCACGGGCGGCTTGCTTCACGCAAGAAAGTGCATAACAAATGCAGAAACGCCTCTAGGGACAAATGCAAACCCTAGAGGCGCAACTAGTTACATGGTGGAGGCGGCGGGAATCGAACCCGCGTCCGAAAGTGCTTCCACATGAGCGTCTACGTGCGTAGTCTTTCTTTTGAGATTCGCCCGACTGGAACGCGTCAGACGTGCTTTCCAGTTTCGCTAGGCGGCGAAGTACTCTAGCCGGGTCACCGTCACCCCCCGGTTCGAGGCCCGCTGGTTTACGCCCTGATTCCGCTAGCAGGCGGTCGCGGAGAGGACGAGCAGCCTATTTAGGCTGCAAGAGCGAAGTTGTTGTTCGCAGTTGGTTTGTTCCCGCTTTTTACGAGGCCAGCGGGTCCTCGGCACGCAGCCCACGCTTCTTCCACCCCCGTCGAAACCTGGTCGCCCCCACGTAGAGACGAACAACTTCTGCCGCCCCGCAGGGCGGTGGGTGGCTCGTGGCCACAGGAAGTATGCCACAGGTGCGGTCCAACTGCAAAGCCGACGGCAATCTGAACGTAAGAACTGCCTATTGTGAGGCGTCAGCCCACGAAGCTTTCCGAATATCGGGGGTGAAAGGGGTTGCGTGCGGCTGCTTTTCAAATTGGACATTGTCGAGCCAGAACGTGCCGCTGCCACCCCGGTTGCCGATGCCCACACGGAAACTGCGCAGATCCGGGGGAAAGTCTGTTCCCGAGACTAGAACAAACGCATAATGCTGCCAGTCGCGGGTTCCGCTGATGCGGAGCAAATCCGTAAAGAACGGCTTTCCTGAGGCATCTTTCCCATCCATGAGAACGCGGACCGTCCTGGAGGCGAATTTGCCTTCACGCAGGTCATTGCACTTCAACATGAAGGACAGGCAATAGACGGCCCCATTCTCAGGCATGTAGGGCGCAGGCGTTCCATCAGGGCTCCTGACGGGCGAAAACCACAGCGTTGGCATCGGACGACTATTGGGGTCCGTTTCAGGAGACACACGGATTTCAAAGGAATTACGGCCGCAGAATGCCTGCGCTCCGCTGACAATCCGGCCGCACTCGGGCAATGAGACGTCTTCAGCCGCGCCTTCGAATCCACCCTCCCGGAGAAGATTCACGGTATCCCCTCCCAGGTACCACAGATTGGAGCGCTCGGTCGTTTGTTCGAGAGAGGCCCCCAACCGCGTCATTTCCGCAAGACATTCGGGCCAGCGTTCCTCGGTTTGGGTGACAATCCAGAATCTGCGCCCCTTGGCGGTGCGAAGCGCCTGGATGACATTGTCCACCATGCCGAATTCTTCCCAAGCCAGGCTGAACCACAGGGCAGGCTTTCCGGCGAGGTCCTGTTCCAGATAGTATTTCAGGATCTTCTGCGGCCGAAATCCAGACTGGGCACCGACCAGCGCTACCGTGTCTCCCGGTTCTGCGAGGGCCGCAATCGTCCGTGATATCGAACGCTGCCCCTGGTCGGTATAGCTGAGATGACGCGTGTCGTATGCCGCCACATTGTCAGCACATAAGAATACCGCGTAAAGAACGAGCACTGCCGCAGTTGTCCTGCCGGCATTTTCCCGGTTGCAGCGGAGGCTTCTTATTCCCATTTGGGCAAACGCGGCGACCCCAAGACCCGAGAGCGCGGCCAGCGCCACGATTTGAACAACAAAGTAGCGCACAGACCAATCGTGACCGACTTTGATGAAAAAGAAGGGGACGTGAATCAAAAGCAGCGCCGTCAGCATGCCTGCGAAGATCCGGTCACGCCGCCAAACGTTGAGAAATCCGGCAATCGCCAGAAGCAGAGACAACAGAAACAGCACGCCCGTTTTCCCGGAAAGGAATGGACGAAAGCACTTTTGCAGGTAGTACTGCAAACTGAGTCTGAAGCCCCCCCGGACAGCCGATTCCCCTCCCAAGAACTGCTGATTCGTTTCGGGAGTGACCGAGGGCACGGTGGATACGGGAAACGTCTGTGTCGGAGAGGTGACGGCGTACGTTTCAGAAGAATCCTCCGAATGGGAATGTATCAGACCGAAGAGTTTTGCAGACTGGCTCTTCTCCATCGTCAACAGAAACGGCATTGCCGCAAAGGCTACCCCAAGGAATGCAGCCAGACCCAAAAGGATGATCCGCATAAGACGACGCCGCAAGGGCTGGGATTGCTGCAGCAGCAGCACGACAGCGCCAACGCCTAACAGCGCCGCCAGCGGAAACAGAAAAGAGAGATGGTTGATAATTCCAAGGAAAGAGGCAAGAAGGACGGCACACAGCGGTTTCCATCCGAAATTGCGCAGAAGCGCGTGCACGCCGACGATCAACAGGGTGGAGGCGAGCATGGCAAAGGCATAGTAGCGCGCATCCTGGCTGTAGGCGATATGCCGGGGCAGGGTGGCCAGAAAGAGTGCGGAAGCCAGCGCGGCGGTATAACCAAAGTTGCGCCACATGACCACAAAGACCAGCAATATGCCCGCAACGCCGAAAAAAACGTGAGGAAGACGCAACAGCAATTCATCCGGTATGCCTGGAGATGCGAACAGGGCAATCATGGTTTTGGCCGTGGCGGGCATGAAGGGGCTGAAATTGCCTCGAAAGATATCGAGATACGTGCCGTGAGCCCAGCTTTGCGTTAGCACTTCATCGATCCAGACCGGGCGGCCCACACCCCCGAGACGGAGCGCGGCGGAAACGACAGCGACCGCGGCGAAAACGCTCCATTGGAGCATAAGCAGAGGTGAACGGCCCAAGTCGTTGCCGCGCGTGTTCGAATTCATAGGCCGCCGTGCACCTCCATGGAAGCTCCTTTTCTGGATTTTCGAACTACGCCACGGTTTTCGCCCTTCGTGCAACCCACTTGACCAGGGCAATCGCATTAAAATCCGACCGTCATATCGCTGCCAAGATTTCGAGCAGATAGTCGTTACTCCATGCGGCCATCATTCTTTTTGCCTTTACGCCTTCCTTCCTTGATTTGGGTCTTCGCGAGAATCTGTGGGTAAAGATGGCTTAGAAGGTGGGC
>CAIXUF010001008.1 GCA_903922535.1 Candidatus Hydrogenedentota bacterium | reverse complement strand
CGTCCATGCGGAACAGGTTCGCGCAGCGCGTGGACCCGTTCACACAGGGCACCGCCGTGAAATAGGCCGTCGAACAAAACATGATCCGTCCGTCCGGCAGATAGCAGGGATCATAATTGTCCACGTCGGGATCGTCGCCGCGCGTGACCTGCCGCAGCCCCGTGCCGTCCGCGCCGACCTCGAAGATCTGCCA
This sequence comes from Candidatus Hydrogenedentota bacterium, assembly GCA_903922535.1. Next base: position 9,240 of record CAIXUF010001008.1, on the reverse strand, counting down.
CCGGTCACCGCTGCCGATGGAGGAGAACAGCATCTTGTCCGCGTCATAATTCAGATCCACGTCCCCGACAAACACCGGCTTGTCCGGCTTGTACACGGTTGTCACGCCGCCGTCGGGATTCACCGGTGAAAGCTGGGCTATCTCGTTGTCGAACCCGTTGACGGGCAGCGCGCAGTTGCTCTGCCAGTTCTGCACAAGTCCCAATGTTGGACTCGTTGCGCTGCGGCGGATGAAAAGCAGCTTGTCAAAATCGAGCAACGGGTTGCTCAGAAGGACTTCCTGTTGCAGCTTCAAGGCGTCTTCAGCGTCCGTCCTGGTCGGCTCATCGCACCGCGCCAGACCGGCCTTTATCTCAGGAAGACGGCGTTCGATGTCGGTGAGTCGCGCTGCGAACTCCTGTCCCTTGGCGTAGCGGTCGGGGTATGTGGCGGCTAGGTCATCCATGGCCCGCCGCAATGCCGCCGCATTGATTCCGTCCAGCCGCCGCTGACATGCCATGAACGCATCGCGCGTCCTGCCTGCCTGGTCGGCCAGCGCAAGCCAGCGCGGGTCATCTGTCGGCGTGTTCGAGGTGGAAAACGCATCCGACTCCGCCGCAAAACGCGGGCCGCCTGAGGCGATGAGCGCCTTCTCCAGTTCACAGTCCTTGTCATGGCCAAACCAATCCACCGGATTGGTGTTTGCGGCCTGGGCAAGGCGCGCAAAGCGCGCCGCCTCGTCGGGAAACGCCGTCTGGAGGGCATCCCACAACGCTGCTGCGGCCCCGTCATCGGGCTGTGTCGTTCCCCGCTTGGCCGTCCAGTTGCGAAGGGCACTGCGCGAGGCCAGCATGGTCGCGGGCCAGGTCGCCTCCTTCACCAAAACCTGTTGCGCAAGGAACACGTTCCATTTCTCACAGAGCTGCTGTTCCACCCGCTCCCGGCCCGGCGTGTCGACGGCTCCCTCGCACAGGATGATCTCCGCGATATCGCCCTTCCATCCCTGATCGCCGCCAAACCACAGGCCGACGCGCAGTTCGTTGGTCAGGCCGCCGACATTGGCATGCTCCGCCTCGCCCATCAGCGAACCGTTTCGGTAGAGCGCGAAGCGTTGTCCCTGTTTCACCACCGTGTAGACGCAGATCCTGGCATTGGCCGGTGAAACGGTGGTGCTGACGCCCGCGCCCGCGGCCAGTTCCAAGTACGTTGTTCCGTTACCCGTTGTGCCGAGGGACCACCAGTTGTCCTTCCCTTCCCCAAACCGGTTGCCGAGGAGGCCCCGGTAATTGGCGGGCGTGTCCGCATCCAGCGAGGCCACGGCGAAGACCGTCCAGTCTGTGCCGGTCCAGTCCCGTTTCAGCGGAGCAGTCAGGAAATCGTTGCCGTCGAAATGCAACACCGGCGAGGCATTGGGCGCGCCTTTCTTGCAGACGGGCTGATGGTTTGCGTCGGGCTGCGTCGCATCGCAGTGGTGGCCCGAAAGGTCATGCCATGCGGCGACAGGATTGCCGTCAGGCGAAACGGCTGCGGCGTCGAGCCAAAGCACACATCCCGGTGCTTCAGCGGGGGATTCGGCGAATCCAGCGGATACGGTCAGACACCACGCGGCCAGCATGGCCATGATTGTCAATTTTGTCCGGCTCACCTGCTGCGATTCCTTGTTTCTGTTGCATACGCAAATGCCAAGAAGTTCCATTGCGCTTCGAACGGCCCCCTATTTGGAATGAGGCGACGGAGGTGCCATCTGTGAGAACAATTCCGCCGGCCAGAGCCCAAGGCGCTGGAATCCCTCGGGCATGGGTTGCTTGAACTGAACGTACGCCTGGACCGTGCCCTTGGTGGTGCAGGTGACGGCTTCCGCGTCCTTGCCGGGCGTGAAAACACTGTATCCGGCCAGGGTGCAGTCTTCCAGGTCCACATGCAGGCGTCCAGTCTCGCTGTGGTTCTCCGTGCAGATGATGCCCGTCGATTTGCCGCCCATTTCCGGCTGGGTGAAATTCAGCACGATCATGCGGCAGTTGGTGAACTTCGCCCGGACGCAGTGGCTCGCGTAGGACATGCCGACGGCGTTGTCGGGATGGACCATGGTGCAGTCTTCAAACACCACGTGCGGGAATTCGGGCATGGTCTTCTCCCAACCACCCACAAGGACAGCCGCGGTGTCGCCCACCCAGTCGAGCGCGAGGAAGTAACAGCGGCGGAAGATGCTCGGCTCATGCTCGCGCACCACCGGATAACACACCCCGCCGCCAAAGGCCCGTCCCGTGCCGACACAGTCTTCAACAACCACGGTGAACCCCTCGCCGCTCTTGTCGGTCAGATCCCAGAACAGGCCCGCATCGCCTGCGGCGGTGTAAAGGTTTCGCAGAATCCAGCGGTCCCAGATGATGCTTGAGAAGGTCCTCTCGTTGTTGCCGCCGGACCAGTGCTTGTCCGACGCGCGAATCGTGCTCCACCAGTCCCAGCTTTTGAAGCCCTTCTCCGGATCACCCGAGTCAATGATCACCCAGCCCGTGGCGCCCGACCCCAGTTTTCCGTCCCGGTCGCCCACGATAACGTTGTACGCGCCCGCGGCGCCCTTGGAGGCGGGGGCCAGGTTGGCCTCCACATAGGTGTCCGGCCGGACCGCAACCGTCTGGCCGCCTTTGCCGTCGGAAACGGCCTCAAGCCCCGCCTGGATGGAATGGAATGCTTTCTGCCAACTGCTGCCGTCGGAATTATCGCCCAGTTTGGACACATAGACGGTCGTCCCCTGGTGTCCGCTGTAATCCGTCGTGGAGGGATCCCACGGCGCGGCATGCACAGCGCCTGCCACGCCCGCGACCAGCGCGCAGCCAAGGTACAGGCCAATAATCCTGATTGGGGGCCTTGTCATGACGGATCCTTTCCCATGGAGTAATCGCAGGACGGGCCGTTTTCACTTCTGACGGCCGTCACCGGGTGGTGTGAGGTTACACCACGGTAGGCCATGGCGCAAACCGGGACCGGGCGGTGAGAGCTTGCAGGCGTTGCGCCGCCACGGGCACAATATCCGCAGGGGCGTGTGCAACCGTGAGAAAGGGACCATAACCTTGCCGTGGCAGATGCAGGATGTGGGTCGACTGTCGGCCGTGGCCGCCGTTGCGGTCGCTGTCGTGCTGTGTGGCGCTGTGACAGCGACGGCCCAGCCGTCGAAAATCGCCTTTCTGGCGGTGGAAACGTCGGAACAGGCGATGGGCCCGCACAACCGGGCTGCATGGGAAGCGGCCAAAACCATTGGAAATGCCACGCTGCTCCTGACCGGCGCCAATGGGACTTTCAAGGACACCACCGGCGCGGACCACACGCTGGCCGAGTTCAATCTGGTCTGGTATCACCAGGGCGACGCCATACGGCGTACCGCCCTCTATGCGGGGGCACCCCTCGCGGCGCTGCGTGGCTTCGCGGAAAAGGGCGGCGGCGTGCTGCTTTCGGGGGGGGCGTTGGCGATGGTGGACCAGCTCGGGCTGGAGAAGGAGATACGGCCGCAGCGGCACGACCTGGAGAACTACCGCGACCCGGCGGCTATGGTTCCGGTGGAACCTTCGCATCCCGCGTTTGCCGGGCTGCATGAGGAAGACGGCGTCATCTGGCTCAGCCGCGGCGGATGCCCGGCCGTTGCCGATTTCTATTGGGGCGGCCCCGCCGAGGGGATGGTCCTCGCCAACACCTCGCGCGGTGTCGAGCGGCCGCTGGTCGAATACCGCCTTGGGGCCGGGCGGGTGATTGTCTTCGGTGGACGCTGGCCCGACTACGCCGACACGGAAAGCCTCCATCGTCCCAATTTGCTCCGGCTTACCTCCAACTTGCTCGAATACCTGGCGGCACCTCAAGCCTGGCGTCCTGTCGTAATTCGCTCGAAGTTCCCGGCCGCGGCCCATCCGGAAGAACCGGGCATCGCGGCGCCACGGTGGCGCGCGTTGCGCCTGGCCATCGAGGACCTTTCCAAAGACTATCCGGATCGCTATTCACGTGGCGGTGAATTCCTGGCCCGTTTGGAGGTGCTTCAGTCGGAACAGGACAAGATTCCGGCCGACGGCGGTCGCGAGGCATATGCCGGCATCCTTGCGCGCTTTGACGCGTTGCAGCGCGAAGCGCTGTTGGCCAACCCGCTAATTGATTTTGACCGTCTGCTCATGATCCGCCGCAGTGCCGTGCAGTTGGGCTTGGCCCACAATTCCAACGGTAATGACGACTTGCCGATTACCGGCTATGACAACACGCTCATATCCCTGTCGCCGCCAGTCCCGGACGGTACGGTTCAGACCATCTTTAAGCCTGAGGGCGACCGTTTTATCGGCGATCTCGACCTGCATTACGCCGCGGAGAAACTGCTGCTCTCCATGCCGGACGCACAGGGGCACTGGGGCATATCGGAACTGGCACTGAACAGCGGAACAGTAACGCGTCTGCCGCTCATAGACGATCCCGATGTTCAGAATTACGATGCCTGCTATCTTCCCGACGAACGCATTGTCTTCACGTCCACGGCGCCCTTCATTGGTGTGCCCTGTCTCGGGGGCAGGTCCAAGGTGGCCAATCTCTATCTGCTCGACCATGACAAGAGCATCCGCCGCCTGACGAACGACCAGGACCACAACTGGTGTCCGGCCGTGCTGAACAACGGGCGTATCCTTTATCAGCGGTGGGAATATGCCGATGTCGCCCATGCGTTCTACCGTCTGCTCTTTTCCGCAAACCCGGACGGCAGCGGACAGGCGGAATACTACGGGAGCAATTCCTTCTGGCCAACCACGATGTTTTACGCCCGGCCGATTCCGGGCCATCCCACCAAGGTCGTCGCCATCGTGGGCGGACATCATGACGCGCCGCGCCAGGGCGAACTGGTCATTCTTGATCCGGGTGTGGGGCGGCACGAGGCCGACGGCGTGGTGCAACGGATTCCCGGCTATGGCGAAAAAGTGGAGCCGGTCATTCTCGACGGACTGATCGGCGCAAGCTGGCCGCGCTTTCTCCACCCGTTTCCCCTGAGTGAGAAGTATTTCCTCGTGTCCTGCAAGCCCACAAAGACCGCCCTTTGGGGCGTTTACCTGGTGGACGTGTTCGACAACTTCGTCCTCCTTCGCGAAGAGCCCGGCTACGCGATGCTGGAACCGGTTCCCTGGCGCAAGACACAACGGCAGCCCTGCATTCCCGATGTCGTCGACCCCGCACAGAAAGAGGCCACCGTGCTGCTGGCCGATGTCTACCGCGGGCCCGGACTGGCCGGCGTGCGGCGCGGCGCCGTCAAGGCGCTGCGCCTGGTGAGCTACGACTTCACCTTCCACGGCATGGGCGGCGAGCCGGACCGTGTCGGGCTGGACGGTCCTTGGGACGTGAAACGCATCCTCGGCACCGTGCCGGTTGAATCCGACGGTTCGGCAAACTTCCGCGTGCCGTCCTGCACCCCCGTGTCGCTCCAGCCGCTTGATGCGGACGGCAAGGCGCTGGCGCTGATGCGAAGCTGGCTGACCGGCGCGCCGGGCGAGACCGTCTCCTGCATCGGCTGCCACGAGAAGCAGAACATGGCGGGTGCCTCGGCGGTGATGCCGCAGGCATTCCGCCGCGAACCCTCCGCCGTGAAACCCTGGTATGGTCCTGCGCGCGGGTTCTCCTTTGAGCGCGAAGTGCAGCCCGTCCTCGACGCCTACTGCATTGCCTGCCATCACGGCGGCGTTCCCGACAACAGTCAGACGGCAACCTTCGATCTCACCGCCCGGCCCGCCGAGCGCATCCCGTCCACGTTCCAGATGCATTTCTCGCCGTCCTACATGGAACTGCGCCGCTGGGTGCACACGCCGACGCTCGAAAGCGACGCGCACATGCTCTTGCCGCGCGCTTTCCACGCGGACACGAGCGCGCTCATTCAGATCCTGCGCGCCGGCCATTACGGCGTGCGCCTGAACGACGAGGCATGGGACCGGCTGATCACCTGGATTGATTTGAACGCGCCCTTCCACGGTTCCTGGCGGGAGAACATCGCCTCCGACCCCGCCAAGCTCGCTGCAGCCCTTCATGGCGCCGAACGACGGCGCGAACTGCACCGCCGCTATGCGGGCATTGATGAAGATCCCGAATTGATCCTGCCCACGGCCGTCCTCGACAAGCAGGTGCCATCTCCTGAGTCGATAGAGGCCGAGGCGTTTGGCGGAGAACAAGCGGCCGCATCCGCGCAGGCGGTTCCCCCGGCGACCGGTGAAAACAAGCCGGTCGAGCGCATCGAGATTGCGGGCGGTGTTCCGCTGGAACTGCTCCGGATCGAGCCCGGAACATTCACCATGGGCGCAGACCAGGGATACCCGAACGAGCGCCCGGCGCACACTCAAACCATCGAGAAGGCTTTCCTCATCGGCCGTGTTGAAGTCAGCAATCAGCAGTATCGGTGCTTCGACCCCGCGCATGACAGCGGCCTGGAAACCGGGGAGCAGTATCAGTTCGGCGATGACGAGCGCGGGTTCACGCTCAACCGGCCCGAGCAGCCCGTCGTCCGCGTTTCTTGGGACGACGCCACGGCCTTTTGCGCGTGGCTTTCCGCAAAGACCGGGAACACCTTCACCCTGCCCACCGAGGCGCAATGGGAATACGCCTGCCGGGCGGGCACAACCACCCCCCTGTGGTACGGCACGCTCGACGATGATTTCAGCCGCTTTGCCAATGTCTCCGACGCGACCCACCACACGGTCTACTATCCGCACGTGCCGGACGCGCTGCCGCCCTGGCGTCCGGCAGACACGCGCTTCGACGATCACTGGCGCGTGTCCGCGCCGGTCGGAACCTTCGCGCCCAATCCATGGGGGCTCTGCGACATGCACGGCAATGTGGCCGAGTGGACCCTTTCAGACTATGTTCCCCATGACGCCCCGAATGCCATATCAGGCACGCGAAAAGTCGTTCGAGGCGGTTCCTGGATGGATTGTCCGCGCCGCACCCGTTCTGCGTTTCGCAACCACTACGGGGCGTCCCAGGCCGTTCACGACGTGGGCTTCCGTGTCGTTTGCGAGATCAAGACTCCGTAGTGTTTGCCGCACTGTAGACCGTGTGCGCGGGTACGGGGATAACCGCGCCGTGTGTTCCCTGCGCAAGCCTGTGATACGATTTGTCGTGTCGGGAGTACCCTAGGAGCAAACATCATGACAAAACTTTTGTGGCTGAGTGTGGTTGTGTCCTGCCTGGTCGCCATGCCGTGCGTGGCCGCGATGGAGGTTCAGGAGGGTGACGCCTTCGCGCGGGCGGATGCGGAGCATCAGACTTGGACCATCGGCACCCCGGCCGTGCAGATGACCTATGCCTTCAAGGACGGCCAACTGCGTCTTGAAAGCTTCCAGAACAAAGGGACAACGCCTGTCCGCGAGTACGCGTCGCCGTCGGCGACCTTCGGGGTGGATGCCCTGTCTGCAGGAGCTTTCGCGTTCGATACCGTTTGGTCGAAACCGTTGGCAGCGGGGGAGACCATGGACCCGGCCGCGGACAACCTCCGCCTCAGCGTGAAGCAGGGCGATCTTTTGGGCTTTGGCGTGACGACCGGCGCGGACGGCGCGGGTGCCACGGTCAACTGGGCGACGACGCTCGACTATGGCGACGGAGACAAATACAGTTCAACCGAGGACAGCAGCCTCGACCAGGGCCCTGTGTGGTACTACTACACGCACGCCCCCGGTACGGGCGCGATGGATCTTCTGGGCGAATTGCTGCAACCGGTTCCGCCAAGCCAGCAAAAGGCACGCGTGCCGAGCGGCTACCGGGCACCGGCGGAGTGTTCGCACCTTGACGCGACGGCGTTTCGCCTGGTCAACGCGTACGAACTGATCCGGGTATGGAAAGCGCCCAAAGACGGCACGGTGACGGTCCAAGGCCCTGCGGAAAACACCAGCCATTCCGCCGGCGTCCGTCTCGACCTGTTTCGCATCCAGGACAACGCGGCACAACCCATCGCGGCGTCGGGGGGGAAGGACCAGTGGATAGCCGAGTCGGGCAATGCCACGCAGGGGACCGTGGGCGGACGTCCCGCCGTTCAGTTGGAGATCATGCTGAACCGCGACGGCTTGCGGGCACACCTGTGCGTCCAGGCCTATCCCGGCACTTCCATCTTGCGCCAATGGGTCGAACTGGAGAACACAACGGTCTCCCCGCTGAAACTGGCCGCGCCAACCTCGCTGCGTTTTGGACTGAACGGGGCCGACACCGCGGGGGTAACCAACTATTGGATGTGCGGTGGCACGAGCCGCCCGAACCAGGGCCAGTTGGAAAGCGCAAAATGCGAAGAGACCTATCACCGCACCCTCTTGGGAGACCGAACGGACAACTACGTGCCGTGGATGGCCCTCACGCGCGAGAATGCGCCCGGCGACGGCCTGTTCGTCACCCTGGAATCACTGGGCACCTGGACGCTCGGTGTGGACTACAGCGCCGGTCAGGGGATGCTGTCGGCGGGTTTCCCCGCGCTGGCGGACTATTCGTTGGCGGCGGGGGAGCGGCTCAAGCTTCCTCTGGTGACCCTGGGCGTGTTCGACGGGGATTTGGACGACATGGGCCGCCGCGTGTACGACTGGCAGTACGAATACCTCTGGGATTACACAAACAGCGATTATTATGCCCGAACGAAATGGGTCACGCCGTGGTTCTTCTGCTCGCGCAACCTTCAGGAGCAATTTGCCGCGCGCCTGGCCGGACTCGACATGCAGGCCGATCTCATGCGCACCATGGGCATGGAGATGCTCTGGGACGACGCCGGCTGGTCGAAGTATCCGGGCTGGCCCATTGAAAACTCCTACGCGGTGGTGTTCTCGCCCACACACGAGGGGCCGGACTTCGCCGAGACGCTGCGCTATCTGGGAAAGATGGACATGACATGGCTGCTGTGGATGGCGGGCCGGCCGTCTGCCGGGCTGTTGGACACCAAGGTGGGTTCCTGGGGCGATTTCCAGTGGCGCACGGACGGCTTCGGCCGCTTTGCCCCCAAGGGTGAAAGCGCGGTCCGTGCGCAGATCGAACACTTTCTTGAGGCGAATCCGCGTTGCTCCTTCCACACGTGCTGCGGCGGCAGCCGTTATGCGCACGAGTTTGAGATTCAACGCTATGCCGACGTCAATTATCTGTCGGACATGGGCCGCGGCAACCAGACCAACCATTACTTCTCCTATCTCGAACTGCCGGACAAATGGGTGGACCTGCTGGAGGCGCTGTTTCAGCCCGGCGCCAAATACAGCCCCGAGACCGGGCCCGGCATGCTCTCCATGGTGCCCGG
>CAIXUF010001007.1 GCA_903922535.1 Candidatus Hydrogenedentota bacterium | reverse complement strand
CGCCGCTTCCTGGCGGATGAAATCGTTCCGCAGTGCGGTGAGCGCCTGCGCCAACTGTGCCTGGGTCCCCTGGGTTTCGGCGAGAATCTCTTTCAACCCATCGTTCTGGGATTGCGGCTCCGTCGGCCGGGCGATTTCTGCCGCCCGTTGGGCATCCCGTTTTTGAAATTCCTCTTGAATTGCCTCTCCCTGGCGGATGAAATCGTTCCGCAGTGCGGTGACCGCCTGCGCCAACTGTGCGCTGGTGCCTCCGGTCTCGTTGAGAAGCTGTTTCAAGGTCTCGGTCTGGGATTGCATCGCCGTCAGTGTGGCGTTTCCGGCCTCGCGTTCGGCATCATGCTTCTGGGACGCTTTCTGTACCGTCTCTTTTTGGATCTCAAGATCGTTTTGCAGTGCAGTGACCGCCTGCGCCAACCGCGCGCAGATTCTCCTGGTATCGTCGACAAGCATTTTGAGTGCGTCGGTCTGGGACAGGGCCCCCGCAAGCGCGGTTTTTCCAGCCTCGCGTTCGGCATCCCGCTTCTTTGACTCCATCTCAATTGCCTGGCCCTGGCGCATGAAATCGTCCCGCAGTGCGGCCATGAGCTGCGCCAGTTTCTCGTTTGCTCCATTGGTTTGGGCGAGGGCCTTTTTGAGCGCGTCCGCCTGGGACTGCACCGCCGCCAATGCGGCGTTTCCTTCCCGGTGCGCGGCATCCCGCGTCTTCAGTTCCTTTTGAACCGCATCTTTATGGCGCATGAAATCGTCTTGCAGTGCGGCAATGGTTTGCGCAAGTTTTTCACCTGTTCCGCCGGTTTGGGCGAGCGCCTTTTTCAGCGCTTCTGTCTGGGACTGCACTGCCGCCAATGCGGCGTTTTCTGCCTGGAGCGCCTTGTCCCGCTTCAGCAACTCTTTTTGAACGGTATCCCTGTGCTGCATGAAATCGTTTTGCAGCGCGGCCGTGGTCTGGGCCAGTTTCTCGTTTGCGGTGTTGGTTTGGGCGAGGATTTTCTTCAGTGCGTCGGTTTGCGATTGCACCGTCGCCAGCATGGCGTTTCCCGCCTGCTGCGCCGTGTCCCGTTTCTGCAAGTCTTTCTGGACCGCCTCTTTCTGGCGTGCGAGATCGTTTTGCAGTGCGTTCACGGCCTGCGCCAGTTCCCCGCTGGTCTGGGCGAGCGTTTTCTTTAGCGCGTCGATTTTGGATTGCGTCTCGGCCAGCCTTGCGTTTCCGGCCTCCCGATCCGCATCCCGTTTCTGGAATTCCTTTCGCACGGCCTCTGTCTGGCGGACAAAATCGTTCTGCAGCGCGCTCATCGTCTTCGCCAGTTCCAGGTTGGCGGTTCTTGCCTCGGCGCGTCCCTCATCCCTGGACGCCCTTATCTGCTCCTGGATGCGCGCCAGCATGCCGACTATGCCGGCGTACACTTCCCTGACCTCGTCATTTTCGCCTGGAACGCCGTTCTTGATCTGAAGCGGGGTGTCATCACGGGGTCTGGACGGGTCGGGGTGCCCCGGCAGTCCATCCGGGGCCTTTTGCCCGGCTTCATTTCGCAGGTGATCCTCCACCCGCTTGAGTGCGTCCAGAATGGTGCTCATTGTGCGGACTTTCCTCTGTTGCGATGGATTAGTGTGACAAAGCCGGCCGCATTAAGCAAGGGGTTCGCGCGCCGCGCGGGGCAGTCTGCTTCCGCCACGGGGTTTGCCAGGATGCAGGCGTGCTTGTTTTCTCCCTTTTCCCATTTCCCGTGCAGCCCCCGCATCTTCCCTGCCCGGGGCGGGAAGAACGCCACCCATGCTCTGGAATCACTCTCTTCCGGCGTCATCCGTTGATCGAGTCGCCTGCGGGAACCTCATCTCCCACGTTAATGACAACAATGGAAAGGTCGTCGTACTCGCCACTCTTGGATGCGGTCGCCAAGAGCGCCCTGCAACGCTCCTTTGCGCTGCCATGCGCCGAAAGCAACTGCTCCATCTGCGCGAAATTCATCACGTTGTGCAACCCGTCCGAACATAGGAGCAGCGAATCGCCCGGCCGCATCGACTGGGTTTCACTCAGCCGCAGTTGAAAAGTGCGCGATCCAACAGCATTGGTGACGTAATGCTTAAACTCGCTCACTTCCGCCTCCGCCGGCGTCATGTATCCCAACGACACCGCTTCGGCCACCAGGGAGTCGTCATCCGTCATCTGCCGCAGCACGCCCTGGCTGAACCGGTATACCCGGCTGTCCCCGGCATTGAACACGAAATACTCGTCCCGCAGCATGACCACGCCGGTCAGGGTGCAGGCCATACCGGCATACACATCCTGCTGTTCCCCGTAGCCAAGCACGATCGCATTTACCCGGTGGGCGGCATTGTAGAGCACGTTTACCAGAAAGCGCAGGTTTGGGTCCCGTGCGTCCGCGTAAAAGGCATCCTCGAGCGTTTCCAGGGTGAGGCGTGCCGCCTCCGCCCCGAGCGCATCACTGCCCATGCCGTCCGCCACGGCGACGAGCATGCCTGTGGCGAAAGTATCTCCGGGGGCGTCGTCCATATGCGCCTCCGCCTCCCCCGAGGTGCAAACGTTGTGCCCAACGAGAATGACATCCTCGTTTTCCTCATGCCTGGGGCCCTTCTCCGTATGGCCGTACACCGTTACCCGCATCCCAGCCGTAAACTCCTCATACCGTCCCGATTTGACGTCGGACGTCAGTATGCCTCTGTGCCAGTGGCGAAACCTTTCACACTAAACCGTGTGCCCGCCGTGTTTCGACCGCCCTTGCGTTGCGGATATTCGATGGGATAACGGAAATCATCTCAGACTTCCTATTCATCCACAGGCGGGCACGACTTATAAGCACAGAGACCATTGTATTCACCGCGGCGGTCTCTTTCAATGTTCTTGTTTTCCCCTATGGGCGGCCTTGAACCCGCTAGCGGACGGCGACACCGTTGGCCATGAAGGGCAACTGGGACAAGTCCCAGTTGTTTCGGTGCGCTTCGCGGGTCATGGCATTTGTCCTATAGACCGATTTGCGGACGGCCGGGCGGGTGCTTTCACTTAACCATTTGCCGCGCTCGCGCAGGTAACTGCCGACCCATGCCCTCTCGTCGCCGCCGCCAGCGGGCGGATTCTCGGCAAAGCGCTGCCGGATGACCCAGAGAATGGAGCCGCTGTGGATGAAGGAATCGTAGATGACCAATGCCGACAGAGGCAGCACGAAGCCGTGGTCGTCCGCCCATTTCATGGCAGGCGCGAAATAGGTCTCATCGAAAAACGCGTCCTGAACGGTGCGCATGGCCGGGTCCTGGCGTCCGGCCTGCCGCAACAGTTTTTTGAACTGCGCGTCATCCGTCAGGGGTATGCTGCCGAGTTTTTCCGCATACGGTCTGAGGGCTTCGCCGTAGATCCCGCCGACATCGATGTATTTCTGGACAAGCACCCGCAAATTGCCGTACTCGGTGGTTTGTGAACGCCCATAGGTGATTTGCCGGAGGTTGTGCGGACCGTCGGCGTAAATGGAGATGGCACCATAATCCCCGTCGGCCGAGCCGGTTTCAAAGGCGTTCACAACCCGCTCAATGATTGATTTCTGTTCCTGCGCAAGCAGCATGACTGGCACCTCCTTGTACTGAATAAAATTCTAGTATATTGTCAGCCGAATGTCAATTTGAGGACATCAACTGCGGGTTTTGATTTGTCACGGCCGGTGAGGCATCATTGGGTCAGACGCGGACGGTCCGCAGTGCTGAACCAACGGTGGATGGCGTCATGCATACCCGATTTGTGGCCTTTGTCGCCTGTGTAAGCCTGGTTTGTTGTGCCTGGGCCACGGCCGAAACGGTGTTACCCCAAGGGGAGTCCCGCGAAGCGCTGGCGGCGGGGCATTTCCCGGACCGGCTGCACGAATTTGTGTGGCGAAACTGGAGCGCCGTTGCGCCGGCAAAGCTGGCGAAGGTTGTGGGCGCCTCCGAGGCGGAGATCACGGCAGTGGCCGGGTCGATGGGGCTGTCCCCGGTGGAGAGCGTGCCGCCTGAGATGCGGGAACGGGGATACATCACCCTGATACGGCGCAATTGGCATCTTCTTCCCTACGACCAACTGCTGGAACTGTTGGAGATGACGCCGGAGCGGCTGGCGGTTATGCTGCGGGAGGAGGATTTCCTCTGGGTAAAACTGGGACAGGTAAAGCCCCAGTGCGCACCGCTTCACTACAGCCCGCCGGACGGGGCGGCACAGGGCCGCGCGGCCGAGATTCGCCGGGTCGTGGAGGCGGAATTCGGAGATGGATTGCGTCGTTCCGCCGAACCCCGGTTTGATTTCGTGCGGAAGTTGACGGAGCCTCTCCCCCAGTTTGCCGCAGCGTCGCCTTCTGTCGATGTTCCGGTCATGCCAAGGATCGTTTACTCCTATGTGGCCGTGTATGGCGATCCGCTGATGAATCCCGGGCTGAACCCCTATCCGGACGGGCTGCTGCAGCGGCTTTCGGCCGACGGGATCAACGGGGTGTGGCTGCACGCGCTGTTGAGGGACCTTGCGCCGGGCGGGACGGCATTCCCCGAGTTTGGCGCGGACCATGAAACACGTCTGGCGAACCTTCTGGAATTGGTGGGTCGGGCCAGGAAGTTTGGCATTGGCGTGTATCTCTATATAAACGAGCCGCGGGCGATGCCCGTTTCCTTCTTCAAGGACCGTTCAGGGTTGTGCGGTGTGCATGAGGGCGATTTCGCCGCGCTGTGCACCTCGCAGCCGTCCGTGCGGCAGTGGATGGGTGACGCGCTTGCACACATTTTCAATGCCGTGCCCGGCCTTGCGGGTGTGTACGCGATAACCGCCTCGGAGAACCTGACCAACTGCGCCTCCCATGGCGGTGCGGGCGGCTGCCCGCACTGCAAGGATCGCAGTGACACGGATATCCTCAGCGAGGTGGTGGGCGTGATTGAAGAGGGTGTGCACCGGGGCAACCCCAAGGCCAACGTGCTCATTTCCGACTGGGGCTGGCGCGGTCACGGCGATGCGCGGGAAATCATCACGCGGCTGCCGAAAAATGTGTGGCTGATGTCGGTGAGCGAATGGAGCCTGCCCATCGAGCGCGGGGGCATCAAGAGCACCGTGGGCGAGTATTCCATATCCTCGGTCGGCCCCGGACCGCGCGCGCTGCCGCACTGGACCACGGCCAAGGAGGCCGGGCTTAAGATCGGCGCGGAAATCCAGTTCAACAACACCTGCGAAATCGCGAGCATCCCCTATCTGCCCGTGATGGACCTGGTGGCGGAGCACTGCCAGCGGCTGCTGGTGTCGGCGCACCCCGAGGCCATGCTGATCGGCTGGACCATGGGGGGCCATCCTTCGCCGAACCTTGAGGTGGTGCGCGAGATGTACAGCATGCCGGAGCCGACCGTGGACAAGGTATTGGACAAACTGGCTGCGGAACGTTTTGGTGCGGAGGGCGCGCCGCATGCGCGCAAGGCGTGGACCCTGATGAGCACGGCCTTTCGCGAGTACCCTTTCCATATCAGCGTGGTCTACACCAGCCCGGTGCAATGCGGTCCGGCCAATCCGCTTTACCCCGTCAAGACAGGGTACTCAGCGACCATGTGGGGCCTTCCCTACGATGACCTGAACGGCTGGCGGGGGCCCTATCCGCCCGACGTGTTCGCGGCGCAGTTCGAGAAGATGGCGGAGGGCTGGCGTCCCGGTATCGCCGAGTTGCAGACGGCTGTGGACAAGGCACCGCCGGAGCAGCGTGACGCGGTGCAGACGGACGTGCGCTTCGCCCGCGCGGCGGCAATACACTTTCAGTCCGTGGCCAACCAGGCGCGGTACGTTGTTGCGCGGGACGCGCTGGCCACGCCGGAACCGTCCCTGCCGCCGGAAGAGCGCCAGCGGCTGAAGGGAGACATGCGGAAACTGGCGGAATCAGAAATCGCACTGGCCCGCGAACTCTTCACGCT
>CAIXUF010001006.1 GCA_903922535.1 Candidatus Hydrogenedentota bacterium | reverse complement strand
GACATGCAGCCGCAGCTCGACGGTCTTATGAACAAGTACGTAGGGTGCGACCTGTGGAGTACGGATTGCACGCCGACGCTGCCTGCAGGCCAGACCCACACGCTGCAAACAGCCGTATATAAGAGCGTCGTCGGCCAGCAGGGGCCCAGTTGGGTGTCGCCGGCCGACAACGGCGCGAGCGGTGCGCCGGGCTGGACCTATGAGGGGATCGGCATTCCTGACACGACGCGCCTTGCGCTGCTGGAAGCGGTGGTAGCTGGCGGGTGTCTTGACGGCATAGCGCCCGCGAACGTCACCGCCATCCAAAACGCCTTCGCCGCGAACCGCGACAAGGCGATGCCGGAAATCGTCATAAAGAATGCGCATGTGACGGGCCATGTCACATATTCCGGTATCGGCATCGATATTGACACGACCGTCACCCTCACGACCGGCCAGAGTAACACCATCACCGGTCTGCCCGTTATTGGCAGCACCACCTTCGACGTGCCGGCCATGGAAAAGCTGCTGAGCGACAACGCCCCCGTGCTGGACGCCGCCATGCGCAACATGTGCGCGGCCTACATGACCATGGGCGACAGCCGGGGCACCAACTACTGGTATTCGTACATGGGCAGCGTGGGCTTTACCTTCCTCAAGCAACTGCTTCCCGGCATAATTTCCGGCCTTGCCGGAAAATCGACCGATGGCGAGATTTTCATTGCCACGAACAATCTCGGCGAGGCTTTGGGGGACGTGTTGTTGCTTTCACTTTCCCACCTGCAGCTAGAGCAGGGCGCCAAATCGGCCACCACCTGTGCGCCCTGGGGCACGGTGCTCGACTTGGACACGGGCACACTGCCCACAATCACCTCCGGCAGTATCGTTGTAACCAACGCCCGGGTCCAAATTCCCGGCGGGGATGTCTGCACGGCGATAGGCACCTGGGCGGCCGGTTACCAGCTTGGCAGCTACAAATACTCGGGCTGCGTGGCGTTGCTGGGTTCCGGCCCTGCCGGCACGGCCAATGGGGGCAATCTCAACAATGTCGCCGGCCTGACCAACCTGGCCGCCTATCAGGCGTCGGGCGGTGACACGGCCAGCTTCCTGCGCGCGGAAAGCGCTTCGCCGCTCACCGAACTCATCATCGCGCAGCAGCCGGTGGGCAATTATACGGGCACAGCGCCGGGCAGCCCCGAATGCAACGGAACGTGGACGCTCAGCGTGGTCATGCAGGATCCCGCCCGGTCATACGTCTATGAGTGGTATCAGGGCACCGATGCCGCCGCATTGGCGGTTGTCCCCGGGGCCACGGGTTCCTCCCGCACGGCAACCGATTTGCCCTACGGCATAACCTTCCACCAGGTCAAGATTGCCGGAGCCTGCAACACATTGATGCAGACCTCCGACTTGGTGCAGGTCAACACCGTGCCGAAGATCACCCTCGACATGACGGGTGAGCCGCCCCAGATGCAGATCATGGAAGGGCAGGTAAAGCAGGACTTGTACCCGGTGTTGGCGACGATTGCCGACAATTCAGACCTGACCTACCAGTGGTACCGCAAAACGGACGTGGATCCCGACTTTGTGGCTTTTGGCGCCCCTTCAGCGGACGGTGTGCTCAACATCCCGGAGGATCCCACGACACCGGGCGGCGCGGCCGAGGGGGATTCCGGACAGTATTTCTGCCGTGTCACTTCGGACGTGTGGAGCAACACCATTGACACGCGCGTGATGCGTGTGGTGGTCACGAGTTTCTCGACCGATGTGTACGATCCCTATGCGGGCGACAATGCCCTGATGCTGGGCCGGACACTGGTTGCCCACTCCGGCGAGGCGATTAGTATCGACACGGACGCGCTTACGCTGACCGTTTCCGGGACCCCGGCGGCGTATGCCGGCGAGGTGGGTGCCTCGGGCGTGGGTGGCGGCGTTGCTGTCTTCCGTTTCTTGGACGTGAATGTCACGAGCGCCACGGTCACGGTTACGGGCAGTCGGCCGCTCTCCATTCTTTCCGCTGGCGACATGGTTTGGGGTGTGCCGCTGGTTGTCCCCGCCGGAAAGCTCGGCGGCGGCGCAAACGGCGTTAAAGGTGTGGGCGGCGCAGGCGGCACGGCCGGAACCGCCGGTGTTGGAGGACGTGTCGGCTACGGCGGTGACGGCGGAAAGGGTGCAAGCGGCCTGACATCAGGCACAGAACCCATGGGCGCCGGCACCCAGGGCGGCATAGGTGTTGGCGGAACAGACGGCACGGGCGGCACTGCGGGCACTTCGGGAACTGCCGGAACGGACGGCAAGAACGGCTTTAATGATCAAACAAGCACACCCGGCACCGGTGGTACGGCTGGCCTGAGTGTTACCGATGTCGGCGGAACGGGCGGCGCGCCGGCGGGCGGCACCTCAGGCGGTGCCGGCGGCGGCACCTTCGGCGGCGGTGGCGGCGGTACCGCGGGCACTTGCGCCGACGGATCTTCCGGCGGATCGGGCAGCAACGCCAGTGATGGTTCTGCCGGATCCTCGGCGGGCAGCGTTCTGACCAACGGCAACGTTGGAGCAACCGGCGGTGTCGGCACCGGCGCGGTCTACAGCCCGGCCGCCATAGCCACGGTCAGCAAGCTCACGCTGCTTGCCGGTCCCGGTGGTGGTGGTGGTGGTGGCGCCAGTGGCGGTGGCGGCGGCGGCGGCGGTGGCGGCGGTGGTGGCGGTGGCGGCGGCGGCGGCGGTGGTGGCGGCGGCAGCGCCCATGGTCGCAGCGCGAACGGTCTTCTTACGTGGTACAGCGTTTCCGCCAGCGGCAGCGGCGGCGGCGGCGGCGGCGGTTGTGACAACAATCCCGCCGCGGGCACTGCGGGCGCGGCCACGTCGGCTTCAGGAAACACGGGCTATCCCGATTATCCGAGTTGGCCGACCGCGGGTGTGGGCGGTGCTGGCGCGACCACCCTTACAGTGCCCGCCGCGGGCCACGGTGGTAATGGCGGCAACGGCGGTGCCGGCGGCAAGGGTGGCAACGGACGCAATGGCGCCCCGGGCGGTGGTGCCGTCATCCTCGGCGCGATTGGTGTGAATTTCCTCACGAGCGCGGTGGACATTTCCGCCGGCGCACCGGATACGGCCAGCACGGCCGGCGTTGCCGGCACAGCCGGCACGGCCGGCACCCAGGGCGGCCAAGTGCAGCGCTGGGGTGCTGCCGGAGGGGCTGCCCAGTCCAGTCAAGGCACCAGCGGTGGTGCCGGCGGGACGGGCGGCAAATCCGGCATCGGTGGCGATGGCGGCAGCGGCAGCAACGGCGGCAACGGCGGCGTCGGCGGCAACGGCGGTGCCGGTGTTCCCGGAACGGTCAAGCTGCAGGGCACGATGGTTCGCGCGGCGGCTTCGGGCGGCGGCGCCATCCTCGCCCTTAATGGTCCCGGCACCGCAGATCCCACGCAGAAGGGCATGCTGACCTACGTTGCCAACAACACCAACTATGCCTACAACAACAACAACAAGCCCACCGGAACCGGTGCGCGCTGCGTTTGGGGCACAACGACCAACAACTCCGTGCTGCAGCGCTCGAATCCGTATGTGGTGCTCAGCGGGCAGCAGGCGGACACTCCCGCCATGGGCGAACTTGCCTCGGGTCCGGCCGCAGTGAGCGGCTGGCTCAAGGCCACCTATTGGAACAAGGCCGACTTTGCCAGCGTGGCCGGTGGAAGCGGCGTTGTGAAGAGCAAGGTTGTGAACGACGCGTCCAAAAACTTCTCGGGCTTTGCGCAGGTGGTTGTCCGCAACACCGGCACCCTGGACATGACCGGTGTCGGCATCAGGACGACCGTGGCCGGGACCGTGAGTCCGGCGCGTCTTCTCGAGGGCCAGGGTCAGGCAGCGGGCACGATCAAGGCGGGTCAGGACTGGACCACCGCGCTGCCGAGCCTCAGTGGCACTCCAGTGGCGACAGTGGTGTATTCCCCGACGATCACCGTGACCCCGGCTGCGGTCACCTCGGAATGCAACGTGCCCTTCACCCTTGAGAATCTGATGGCGGGCGTTTCCGCCAGCGATCCGGAGGACGGCAGCAAAACCAGCGCGATCACGGTGTCCGGCGACTGGCCGTTGCCGTACAAGGTGCCTGGGACGTACACGGTTTACTACGACGTGACGGACAGCGACGGCTTTGTTGCGCCGCAGAAATCACGCACGATTACCGTGCAGGACACGCTGGCTCCGGTGTTCGCCGGTGTGCCGCGGCATCTGAAGACGTACAAACTGAATCCGTTCACCCTTGCGATGGCGTTGGACGGGGTGAGCGCCTACGACAGTTGCTACGGCGTTGTCACGGACATCCTCGTGGAGGCGTTCAACGGCGCCGCGCAATTGCCCTTCTCGGCGACGGATAACATCCTGCTGGATGCTGAGGCGGTCTATCCGCTGACCGTGACACTGAAGTACACGGTTCAGGACACGGCGCTGAACTCCGTGACGGTGGAGGACACGCTTGAGATCTTCGACAATCCGCCGCCGGTGCTGACGATTCTGGGCGACAACCCGGCCACAGTGGAATGCAAGGCCGCGTACACCGATGCCGGCGCCACAGCCTGCGACCCGCTTACGACGGGCGGGGAGTGCTTCGATGTGACCGCGAACATCGTTGTCTCGGGCGCGAATGTTGACACAAGCATTCCCGGACCGCACACGGTTACCTACAAGATAGTCGATCCGGATACGGGCCTCTTCGATCAGCAGACGCGCACGGTAATTGTGACGGACAGCTCGGTCCCGGAGATCACGCTCAAGGGTTTGAGCATCATGGGCACGCAAACGGGCGTTCCCTTCGTGGACCCAGGCGCGACGGCGACCGACGCATGCGTGGGCGACCTCACCGCGAGCATTGTGGTCGGCGGCGATGTCGTTGACACGGCCGTTCCGGGCACCTACGTGGTTGCCTACAATGTGACCGACGGCGTCAATGCGGCGGCG
Organism: Candidatus Hydrogenedentota bacterium; assembly: GCA_903922535.1. Next base: position 1,496 of record CAIXUF010001006.1, on the reverse strand, counting down.
ACGGTGACGCGCACCGTGGTGGTGGGCGACTTGGTCCGCTTCACGACGCCGCCCGTGGGCGGTGACCTGTACCTGACCGTGCCGGATGCCGGTCCGCTGGAACTCACAGCGGTCTTCGAAAACGGTGTCCAAGTGAATCAACCGGCGACCTACCAGTGGTACGGCCAACTGGACACGTCGATCATTCCGATTGGTTCGGGGGCGCCCGTTCCGTCGGGCAACAACCTGGTGCTTGACCTTGCGCCGGGCGACCTTGCGGCACCCGGCACGTACCAGGTGTACGTGGTCGTTTATGACGACACCGGCGCCAATCAGTCGCCGAGTGCGACGGTCCGGGTTGGCGCGCACATGAAGGTGGACACGCCCCTGCCTGACGTGACCTTCATCGCCGGCGGCAAGTACGACTGGGCCTGCAAGGTCACCGGCGGCATCGGCACGCTGAGTTACCAGTGGTTCAAGGACAACGGCGCCAAGACGATGGCTCCGCTCGCGGATGCTCCGCCCGCGCTGACCGGCACCAGCACCGACACGCTGCACTTCAAACCGTTCAGCGGGACAATGGCCGGCAGGTACCAGGTGGAAGTGTCGGACGCCAACGGCAGCACCACGGTCGGTCCGGCAACGATAACGCAGGGTGCCGGCGTGCCGGTGGGCAGCGCGCTCGGCCTTGCGGCCCTTGCCGCGTTTACCGCCCTTGGCGGCGCGGCATCCATTCGGCGCCGCAAATAGCGATCATCCCGGCCGCGCGCGGCAGCGCGTGAGCCGCGGCCAGTAAACCGGGCCGCCGGTCCTCGAAAGAGGATCGGCGGCCCAAGCGTTTTTGGGTTCCGGGAATGCGGAACGGGGCACTCAGAACCGCTCCCGGGTCGCGTCCGGTTTGACTCACCGGGGGCGCACCGTTACAATCCGTGCAGTGGCTGTGGCCGATTGGGATGGCAACATGAATCTTCTGGGCATTTCCGCCTTTTATCACGACAGCGCCGCCGTGCTTATCAAAGACGGCGACATGACCGCAGCCGCCCAGCAGGAGCGGTTCTCACGCAAGAAGCACGATCCGCTTTTTCCGATGGAGGCGATTGACTTCTGCCTACGCCGGGGCGGCATCACCATTGAAGATGTCGACCATGTCGTCTTCTATGACAAGCCGTTTGTGAAATTCGAGCGGCTGCTGATGACCTACCTGTCGAATGCGCCGCGGGGACTGCTGTCGTTCTATGATCAGATGCCCTCCTGGCTCAAGGAAAAGCTGTTCATGCGGGGCACGATCCGCAAAGAACTCGGGTTCAAGGGTCCGGTGCTCTTTTCCACGCATCATCTTTCCCACGCCGCGTCCGCTTTCTTCCCCTGCCCGTGGGAGGAGGCCGCATTCATTACCGTGGATGGCGTGGGCGAATGGGCAACCACGGCCTACGGCGTCGGCCGGGGCAACAACATAAAGATTCTGCGCCAGATAAACTTCCCGCATTCGCTGGGCCTGCTCTACTCGGCCTTCACGT
>CAIXUF010001005.1 GCA_903922535.1 Candidatus Hydrogenedentota bacterium | reverse complement strand
GTGTCTGTCTGGGGTCGAAGACTTCCTTTGGGACAGACCCGCCGACGGTGAAATCGCATTATGATCTGGTGGTGGTGGGGATAGGCAGCGGCGGATTTGGTGCTGCGCTGGCCGGGGCACGGATGGGCCTGGACGTGCTGCTGCTGGAAAGGGCCGACCGGATCGGCGGCACGGCGGTCTGTTCGGGCGTCACGATGTGGGAGCCCGGCGTGGGCGGCACAGGATTCCCGCTGGAGATTTACCGCCGCCTGAAGGCATGCCGCGACGCGGTGGCCGTGTACTCCTTCGGACGGCACATGTCCTGGAACGGCATTGACGCGTGGCCGGGTGCCGAACTTTTGCCCGATGCCGCGCGCGGCTACGCCGACACGCTGCAGCGCCACGTGCCCTTCCCCGCCAAAGCCGATGAAGCGTACCGACGGGAGCACTGGCACGGCGTCATTTTTGAACCGGACGCATACGAGAAGGTGCTGCGCGCGCTGCTGGAGGAGACCGGGCACTGCACGGTTCTGACAGAAACCTCCTTTTCGGGTGTCAGGTTCCAGGGGGGCAGGATCGGGTCGTTGACGCTGGACAACGGCGCGGAGGTGACGGCGGACGCGTTTGTTGACGGAACGGGCGGCGGCGCGCTTTGCCGGGCCTGCGGCGGTGAGATGATGTCCGGACAGGACAGCCGCGCGCGCTTCAACGAGCCCGGCGCCCCGGAGGAAGCCAATGACCGGGTCAACGGTGTCACGCTCATTTTCCGCATCACGCCCGTTGCGGAGGCGCGCGTGGAACCGCTGCCGGAGGGTGTTCCCGAGGGTTGCTGGTGGGGCGGGTTCGGCGTGATGAGCGCCGTCCGCTATCCAAACGGGGACTACAACTGCAACATGCTGCCGACCATGGAAGGCCGGGAGTTCATGGGGCTCGATCGCGGGGCCGCGCTTGCCGAATGCCAGCACCGCGCCGCGGCCTTCTGGCATTATGTCCAGGGGCGCTGGCCCGAACTCCGGGGCTACCGCCGCTGCTGGACCGCACCGTCGCCGGGGGTGCGGTAATCGTCCCGGGTTCTGGGTGAATATGTGCTGACGGAACAGGACCTCCTGGCGGGCCTTTCGGGGCAGCGGCATCCCGACATCATCGCCATCGCCGACCACCCGATGGACCGCCACGGGGCCGATGGTGGCGCGCGCGAATTCGGCGCGCCCTATGGCGTGCCCTACCGTTGCCTCGTTCCCAAGGGCTGCCGCAACCTGCTTGTTGCCTGCCGGGGCGCCAGTTTCAGTTCCCTCGCCGCGTCCAGTTGCCGTTTGTCGCGCACGATGATGCAGTTGGGCCAGGCTGCGGGCACCGCCGCCGCCCTTGCGCGCAAGACAGGTTCCGAGCTGCCCGCCGTGCCTCCGGAGCAGCTTCGCCAGGAGTTAAGGCGGCAGCAGGTCCAACTGGAGTTTCCGCTCCCGGCCGATCTGCTCCGCCACGTTACGGAAAGTTGACGGCATCGTCGGACGACCATGGCCGGTCCATCTTCCGAAACCTGTGGACTGAAGTTGCCTTGTCCTTCCGCGTCATGAAGCCCATACGGTTCATGAGCTTCTCCGCAGAGCAGGGTTGGAGGGAAACGCGTCTCTCAGGGACAAAGGGAACTCACCGCACCTTCGTCTCATACACGAACGCGTCAAAGGTCGTTCTTTTCAGGCTGTCGAACGACTCCATACAGTAGCCCTGGTCGCCGGAGTTTTTGCCCCGGCTGTCCCTGAGGATGAACCGGCCTCCCCCAGGCTGGGATTTGTCCTGCTCGAATCCGACCGCGACCATGGAGTGATCTCTCCCGATCGCGACGGGGATGCCGTGGCGCAGACAGTCGAGGATTTCGTCGCACTGCGCGTCCGTGAGGCCGGGGTTCGTTTTTGACCATTCCTTTATGAACCGGCCCTTTACGGGAGGCATGTCCTTTAAGAACCGCCTTCCCTCTTCGACCAGGGACGGCGGGATGGACATTTGTGCGGCATCGTAGACCTTGTCTTTGTCGTAGGGCAGGGCGCTTTCAGGGACCATGCCGTACTGGGTGAAGCCCCGGTCAATGTTCTCAAAGAAATCGCCATCATCCGTTCTCCCCGTGGCCACATTGGCCATGTGGTTGAGATATTCCTCGGAAAGGTCATTCCACTTGTGCCCGCGCGGGTGCGGTGTGTTTTGCGTTTCCGTGCATGCCCATTCAAGAAGAAAGGTCATGGCGAACACCGAACAGGTCGGCCTGGAGGGGCCCTGGTCCCTGACTTCAATCCCCCGACGGCGGATTTCGTCCCTCAGGTCCACCCGCTCTTTCGGGTTTGTGAGGGACGGGCCGCCCTCCTTTGGGTGAATGGCACAGCCCAGCAGAAAAAGAATCGTGAACGCGGAGAACACGCAGCATGCGGGCACCCAATGTCTCTTCATACTCCCATTCCCCCTTTCTTTCTATTTGCGTGTCCAGAGCAGCATCAAGAGAAGGACTGAGATGATTGTGAGAAAGAGGACCAGCAGTGTTTTGGCGGACAGTATGTCCTTCTGGACATTCTCTGTCTTTTGGGAATGCAGCCTGCCGGTCAGCAGCAGAGAGGAAATGGGATTCATCCTGGTTGTGCTTCTGGCCTGCCCCGGTTCTTGTCCTTTCACCAGTGCGTGCAACACCCAGAGGTCTGCCAGAAAGGTGCCGATGGCAAAGGATGCCAAGGCTGCCATGCCCAGGCACCTTGAGAAGAGACCGGGTTCGGACTTGTCGTGCAGGATGGAAATCAGGACGAGCCGCAACGGGACAGCGGTGACGCTGAACAGGATCATTCCCGTGGAGGTGACGCCGATCCGGTGCCAGAACCGGACACGTTTGTCGGGCGGGGGCACATCGGCGGTTTCCAAGACCGTTTCCTCGTCTATGGTCACAGCATCTTCCTCTTTCTTGGGTGCATGACATTGGCGCGTATTTCGCGCATGGAGGTTATCACAGGGTCGTTTCCATGTCCAATGTGCGCATCGGCATCGAGGCTTCGGTTGGGGATCGGCAAAGGGTGGGAGTAATGGGAAGGGAACGGCGGAGACCTCGGACAGACACTGAGGGCATGGCGCTATTGCTGGAGTTTCATTGTTCCAATGATCTTTACACCCATGTCTTGCGCGTTTTGTGACTTGGTGGCGGGCTTGCTGCCCTTCTTGCCGGGGCTGTCCCCGAATACGTCGCCGAACACTTCTCCGTAGTTCTTCATGAGGTCGGTCAGGGACTTGAGTTGCTGGCCGAGTTGGAGG
>CAIXUF010001004.1 GCA_903922535.1 Candidatus Hydrogenedentota bacterium | reverse complement strand
CGGCTTGGGCTTATTGGCGAGGGGCATCCTTTGGGGTGTCTTCGTGGATGACGAAGTAGGGGCGGCGCTGCACCTCGATGAAGATGCGCCCGATGTATTCGCACATCAGTCCGGTGGCGACGAGCTGCACACCGGTGCAGAAAAGGAACAGCGCCACCACGGACTGCATCTGCAGGATATCGCCGACCGTCAGGCGCACAATGACCACCCTGAGGCCCACCAGAAAGCCCACAAGCGCCATCACCCAGCCGAAGAAGCCGATTAGACGCAGGGGGGCGTCGGTAATGCCCGTCAGCATGTCGAGCGCGGCCCGGACCAGTTTGAGGAAGTTGTATTTGCTTTGTCCCTTGTTGCGGGCGGCATGCCCCACCTTGACCTCGGCGACGCGGCCGCCAATCATGGCCAGGTCGGCGGGCAGGTAGCGGCAGCGGTGCTGCAGGCGGCACATGCTTTCCAGTATCTCGCGCTTCATCGCCTTGAGATTGCAGCCGTAGTCGTGCAGCGGCATGCCGGTCACGCGCGCAATGTACCAGTTGAACATGCGCGAGGTGTATTTGCGGAAAGAGCTGTCCTGCCGGTGTACGCGCCAGCCCACCGCCACGTCGCAGCCCTCGTCCAGCTTGGCCACCAGCAGGGGGATGTCCTCGGGCATGACCTGGAGATCGGAATCCATAATCACGGTGTACTCGCCCCGGGACCGGGACAGTCCCGCATAAATGGCGGGGCTTTGGCCGAAATTGCGGGTGAGATCCACCACGCGGATGCGCGGGTCCGCGCCGGCCATCGTGTGCAGCATCTCGCGGCTGCCGTCGGCGCTGCCGTCATCCACGAAGATAATTTCGTAGCTGCGGTTTGTTGCGTTCAAGACCGCGGACAACCGTTGCAGCAGTTCGGGCAGGGTTTCGCGCTCGTTGAAGACGGGGGCGACGACGCTTAAATCCACGCTGTTTTCGGCCATAACCGTTTGTTCCTTGGTGTGTTCCCCAATGGCAGGGGCAAGTATATAGCAGGCTTATAGTGGGTTCAAACGGTCTTCCCGGAAATGCCCATTTGCGTGCGATTGGGCAACGCGCTATAATCTGTCTTCCGGTTCGCAGAGGACTGTTTCCTCTGTGCTAAGAGGGAATCTGGTGCAAATCCAGAACTGCCCCGCAGCGGTAAGCAGGAACGAACGGCGCAAGACGGCGCGACACGCGCCCGTGACGCACTGGGCCAGCAGCCTGGGAAGCGGCGCCAAGTAGGAACTCCGCCCATGGCGGATAGCCCGCAAGTCCGAAGACCTGCCGGAATTGGAAACGTTGCCCATCACAGTTGATGGCGGCGGCCTTCGCGGGAAGGTATGACAGATGCCGGCGTCCGAATTCCCTCCCGTGTTTCGGCCCTCCCCTTGGCTGTCCTGGCGACGCAGGTCCGAATGATTCGAGGGTTCCATCCATGTGCAGTTTCTTCTCCCCCAGCCCCCATTCCATCCGTCTCACCTCTTCGTGTCTGGCATTTTCGCTGCTGATCGCGGCCAGTCTGGCCCCGGCCGCGGAGGTTGTCGAGACTCTCACAGGGTACGCTGTCACCGAATTCGTTCCCGTGCCCGCGGGCGAGTCTCTGGCCAGTTTTGACTGGGATTCCACGGGTGCCCTTTACTACATGACCGGCGATCCCAACTGGGGTCCAAAACTGAATGTATACCGCAAATTCAACAACGCGGTGACGACCGTTTACCAAAATGGAACGCTCCTTTCCGGTTCCCGCGTCACGGCCGTGGGTGCGCTTGTCTATTTCAATGACGGGGGCACAGGGGACTACTCCCGGTCCACTGCCAACTACTACGCCTATGATCCCGCACAGGGGGGCGCGCCGGCGCTGTCCTATGATTCCTCGCAGCACTCCCTGAGCCTCTGGGGTATCGACACCCGGGACGGTTCCCAGTTCTTTGCCACCGGAACGGCCGGATTCACCCCAACCGGTTCCATCTATTACATGCCAACGCCGACCAACGGCATTCTCAACAACCTGGTCAGCCTGGGCGAGATCGGCGAGTATTCCGGTCCCGTGGCCTTTGACAAGGCAGGAAACCTTTATTACGTCCACGGATACGTTACGGGCGGGCAGGCGAAAATCTTCCGATGGACCGCCGCGGAACTGGCTGCGGCAATCGCCAACCCCGTTCTGGCGCCGCTCAACCAGGCCAATCATGAATGGGCCCCCCTTCCGGCAGGATTTACGGGCGCAAACGGAATGGTAATAGACTCCGCTGGAAATGTGTATGTCAGCGCGAACGGCGCGCTTGACGAAGTGCTGCTCTACCGTCCGGCCCTGTCCGGCTCATCGCCAATACCCACCCCACTGGCGCGTTATTCCGACAGTCTTGGAACCCTCCGCCTGCGTGACGGCAAGATCTATGTGAGCTGTGCCGCCGGGATTTACAGGATGTCCGTGCCGCTGTCCGTCTCCCTGGCTGGGGATGCGCGGGTGCATGCCGTGGCGGGAAGGACGCTGAGCCTTTCTGTCAGCACAAGCGGTGGTGAGGGGGCCGTGTCGTACAGGTGGTTTTTGACGGGTGTCGGCAAGGCGGATATCCCGGTCGGTGATGACGCCCCCACGCTCAGCATCGTCCCCGCGAAGGGCGACCAGGGACGGGGCTATTACTGCGAGGTGAGCGATGCAGGCATTACGGTGACCTCGCCCGCGTACACGCTGGAGGTGGTGGTGCCTGCACCGGCGGCGTCGGT
>CAIXUF010001003.1 GCA_903922535.1 Candidatus Hydrogenedentota bacterium | reverse complement strand
CGGCGTCGGAAAGGAACTGGTCGCCCGCGCGATCCACAGCCTCAGCAGCCGCGCCGACAAGCCCTTTCTCCCCATCAACTGCGGCGGCATCCCCGAAACCCTGCTCGAAAGCGAACTGTTCGGCTACAAGAAAGGCGCCTTTACGGGGGCGGTGGAGGACAAGGAGGGGCTCTTCGTCGTGGCGAACGGGGGCACCATTCTCCTCGACGAAATCGGCGAGATGCCAATGTCGCTGCAGGTCAAACTCCTGCGCGTGCTGGACAACAACACCATCACCCCCGTCGGCGGAACCACCGCGGTGCGGGTGGACGTGCGCATCCTCTCCGCGACAAACCGGGACCTTGAAGCCATGGTTGAGGGGGGGGGCTTCCGCAAGGATCTCTACTACCGGCTGAGCGTGATCCCCCTCCACGTGCCCCCCCTTCGCAACCGGCACGACGACATCCCCCTCCTGGCGCAGCACCTCATCCGAAGGCATGCGGGCAACATGGGATGCGCGCCGAAAGATCTGTCGCCGGACGCCGGAACCGCGCTTCTGCGCTATCCATGGCCGGGCAATGTGCGCGAATTGAGCAATGTCATCGAAAGGGCGCTCGCGCTCAGTGCCGATGAAACCATTGGGTTCCAGGATTTGCCCCCGGTCATTCGCGAATTCGCGCCCGAATCCGCCCATGTCGAGGACAGCCTGCCTTCTGCCGGCATCGACCTGGAAGCGCTGGTCGAAAGAATCGAAATGGATTACATCCGGCAGGCCCTGGAACGCGCGCACTATTCCCAGTTAAGGGCCGCATCCCTGCTGGGAATGACGCACCGCTCTCTTCGTTACCGACTGCAGAAGTACGGGTTAAATGCGGAGTAAGAAGGGCCGTTCCGTCGGCGTTTAAGTGCTATTATCACTTTAATTTTCCGGGCAGAACGTGGTATTCTACATAGGTTTCCGGGAGAAGAGGGGATTTGTTGCCATTGAGGTTGTAGATTCGTGTGTGCAAGGCCCCATTTCGAGGAGAGAAGTTCCATGCAGTCAATCATGTCAAAACGCATCGGCCGGGTATTTCTGGGATTACTCTTGTTGTCCCCCTTATTCTTCGGAACCGCCGCGCAGGCGGCTGACCGCATCCCCCGAATCCTCTTTGTGGGGGACAGTTGGACCGGATTCATGTGGGGTTTTCGGTCCTTGAAGGCCGCCCTTGACCTTCCAGAGTATGCCGCCGACGGCCTGAACCGCTGGATTGAAACCGGCAGCAGCACCGCCATCATGGGCGCAAAGGCGTATGAATTCCTCTCGGACGCCCGCAAGAAGGCCGTGGCCAAATCTCTCGCCGATTGTCCAAACATCGACGTTGTGATTGTCACCATGGGCGGAAACGACTTCGCCGGCGGCTTTCCCGTCAATATCCCCGGCCAGGGCGTTCGCAAAGTCGACTGGTATGACTGGTACATGGACAACGAATGGGACGTCAATCCGCTCAACCCCAACCCCAACCCCAACCAGAGCGTCCACTGGCCGGAACAGGCACTGTTTGACCAGTTGAAAAGTGACATGAGGGAGATTCTGCGGAATATTCTCATACAGCGTCCCGATGTCCGCGTGGCCATCGTCGGCTATGATCGGACCTGCCGCAAGTCCTACCAGCGCCCCGGACTGACCATTGCCCGCCAGAATCAGGGCCTGCTTAAAATGGAACAGACCAAGCGCGACCTTGCCATGGACCCCGAATTCTCCGACCGCGTGGAATACATTCAGAGCATGGGCCTGATTCAGAACAAGTACGGCTATTTCACAAGCAATGAATGGGGCGAGACGGGCATCGAGCCCTACCCGCCGGCGCGCCCGCTGAGCGAGGTGGACGTGGCTCCCGGCGTGGCCCCGCTGCCCGGCTCCCTCGCGAACGGGTATAACCCCTGGCCGGGCGGCGACCCGCTCCACCAGGACCCGCGCCTTTGCTACATCGATCAGGACATCCACCTGCAGCGCGAGGGCTTCGACCTGATCGCCAAACACGCCCTCGACGTCAGAATCCGCGAGTGGCTCAACTATCCCAAGGTCCTGTCCATCATTGCCCAGCCCGCCACGGGCGGCGCCCAAAGCTACGAGGTGACCTTCACCCATGCCGTGACCGGCGTCGATGCGTCCGATTTCGAACTCTTTGTCAAGACCAAGGCCGACACGGTTTCGGGAAACATCACCGGCGTGCAGTCCGGCGACGGCGGCGTCACCTGGACCGTGACCGCCAACCCGGGCGGCGCCTCCGGGGACGTGCTGCTGCGCGTTCTTGACGACGACACGATCCTGCGCGCCGACAACGGCGTGCCGCTTGGCGGCATGGGCGCCGGCAACGGCGTTTTCGAGTTTAACGGCACCTACGTCTTCCACGACATGCTGCGGCCCGAGGACAACGACTTCGTCGGCTCGTTGAATTACCTGGACATCGCGTCCCAGCCTTATCTCTACGCGCTGATGCCCTCGCTGAGTTTCAGCCCGGACCGCTTTGACGCCAACGGTTCATTCTTCCTCGACGGCGGCAGCCTGCAGGAACCCTATGCGGTTCCGGGGAACACCATACTGGAGTCCTACGAGTTTGCCCTTATCACCCACATGCTCAACCATCCCACGCTTGACCTGTCCGCGACCGGCGGGCCAAAGGCCGCCGATGTCATCGCCGCATGGCAGAACAACCTCGTCCAAATGCTGGGCACGCTGGGCGGCCCGGGCAGCATTGGCGACATCCTTCTTCCGGGGCTTGACACCATGCTTGCCGGGTACATGACCCTGGGAGACAACAACTCCACCTTCCTCGCCATCACGCTGCTCACGATGCTGAACTCGGTGGACAATTTCCCGACGCAGGTGGGCACGCCGATTCCCAGCGCATACATAGGATTCCCCAACGCGCTTTCCGCCGGCTCCGATCCCGACGGGGACGGGTGGACCAACGAGCAGGAATATGCATACTTCATGCCGGACGGGTCAGAGGCCTATGCCGCGGCCGCGCTGGATCCGATGCTGACCCCCAAGCGGGGCGACGGCTTCTTCGCGGCCGGCGCCAGCACGCGCATGGCGGTCTTTGATCATCCCGCCTGGGACGGCAAGTTCCAGTGGTACCGCGACGGCCTGCCGCTGAGCGACGGCGCCGGCGTGAGCGGCAGCAGCCGGCGCTGCCTCATCCTGTCCCCGCTGGGCGCGGACGACGCGGGCGACTACACCTGCGTGTACCAGACGGCCATAGGTTCGGGAGCCGGCCGCCTCTATACCAGCCACACCTACCCTGCCGGCGGCCCCATCAGCGTGAGCGTGGGCGCCAATGCGCCCGATCTCGCCGGCCTGACGCAGGACGCCGCGGAAACCGCCCTCACCGGCGTGAACCTTGCCACCGGCACGGTCACCCAGCAGTGCAGCAACACCGTGGCGGCGGGGATTGTCATCAGCCAGAGCGTCGCGGCGGGCCAGACGGTGGCGTTTGGAACGGCCGTGGAACTGGTGGTGTCTTCGGGTCTGTGCAATGTGGCTGTGCCGAACGTGGCGGGGCTGACGCAGGCCGCGGCGGACACCGCGCTCACCGGCGGGAGTCTGACCACCGGCGTGGTGACGCAGGAGTGCAGTAACACCGTGGCGGCGGGGATTGTCATTAGCCAGGATCCCGCGGCCGATCAGCAGGCGCCGTTTGGCAGCGGCGTGGCGCTGGTGGTGTCGACAGGGCTGTGCAACGTGGCCGTGCCCGGAGTGGCGGGCCTGACGCAGGCCGCTGCCGGTGCCGCGCTGAGCGCCGCAGGATTGACCGGCGGTCCGGTGACGCAGCAATGCAATAACACGGTGACGGCCGGGCTGGTCATCAGCCAGGATCCGCCGGCCGATCAGCCGATACCGTTTGGCAGTGCCGTGGCCCTGACGGTGTCAACGGGCGTGTGCAACGTGACCGTGCCCACGGTGACGGGGCTGACGCAGACCGCCGCAGGCGCCGCGCTCAACGGCGCGGGTCTTGTTCCTGGTCAGGTGACCGAGCAGTGCAATAACACGGTGGCGGCGGGGCTGGTCATCAGCCAGGTTCCCGCGGCGGACCAGCCGGCGCCCTTTGGCAGCCTGGTGACCCTGGCCGTGTCGACCGGTCTGTGCAAAGTGACTGTGCCCGCTGTGACGGGACTTACGCAGGCCGCGGCGGGCGCCGCGCTCACCGGCGCGGGTCTCGGCACGGGCACGATGACCCAGCAGTGCAGTGCCGCCGTTGCGGCCGGGCTGGTTATCAGCCAGGTTCCCGCGGCGGACCAGCAGGCGCTCTTTGGCAGCGCCGTGGAACTGACGGTGTCGAGCGGTCCGTGCGCCGTCGAAGGCGAGGCTGAGGGCGAGGGCGAGAACACCCCGCCGACGGAAACCGAACTGCGCGACCTGCTCGCGTCAAGCCTGGACTCGGTGGACACCAACGGGGACGGCCAGGTCAGCTACGCTGAGGCGCTGGCCGCCCTGCCGGGCCTGCCGGAGGCGGTGTTCAACGCGATCGATTCGGACGGCAACGGCCAGGTAACCGCTGACGAGGCGGGGGTGGACCAGGGCGGCTGCGCGGGATGCGCGGGCGGCAAAGGCGCCTTCACTTTCGAAACGATGAAGAAGGCCCTTGGCAATTTCTTTCTGGGCGGGCTGAGCATGATGGCCCTGCTGGCAATCGCCAGGCGCCGTCCGTAGTCCGCAGGCCCACAAACAGGGAAACACAGGCGATCACACCCCGGGCGCGAAAGCGCGGCGGGCGTGGGAAACAGAGCAGTAGACAGGCCGCCCTTCCGTTCCGGGAAGGGCGGCTTTGTTCTGCGGCCCGTCTTGTTCCCCCGCGTCATTTCCCATCCCGGATCCGTGAAAGATTTGCCCATGCCAACAGAGAAAGCCGTCGCATTTCCGCAGAACGCGCGCGTTTTGCGGCCCAAAAGGAACAACACGCAAGGGTATGGTATGATTGGAGCAGGATGGTACGGGCCGTGTGTGCAGTTGATGCGGCCGGGCTTCTTCCGTAAGGGAAATTCCCAGCCGTGACAAACATCCGAAATTCGGCGAAAGCCCATACCGCAGTCAGAGAAACGGACGAGACGGAACTACCGCCCCGGTATCGGGTGCTTTTGCTCAACGACGACTGCACGACCATGGAATTCGTGGTGGAAATCCTTGAGCAGGTGTTTCTCAAGACGCATGACGAGGCGGTGGCGATAATGCTGGCCGTGCATGGGCATGGGGCGGGAGTCGCCGGTGTTTACGTGAGGCAGGTGGCCGAGACGAAATGCGCCGCGGTGCACCGGCGGGCCCGTTCCGAAGGGTTCCCGTTGCGTTGTGCAATGGAACCGGAATGACCGCCAAACTGGATGAATGGACAGCGGGCCATGTTGAGCCGTGAACTGGAAATGACCCTGGGACTCGCCCTGCAGGAGGCCAAGACCCGCAGGCACGAGTACCTGTGCGTGGAGCATGTGCTCTACGCGCTGACAATGGACCGCACCGGCGTGGACATCATTGAGGGGTGCGGCGGTGATCCGCGCGCGCTCCGGCAGGTTCTGGACGGCTTTCTCAACCGCGACATTGAACGCGTGCCCGAAGGCACCCGGGTGACGCTGCAGCAGACCGAGGCGCTGGAACGGCTTCTGCAGCGCGCGTTTCTCCATGTGCAGCACTCCGGGAAACGCGCCGTGGAGGCCGGCGACATGCTTGCCGCCATGCTGGAGGAGGAGGAACTGCACGCCGCGCACTATCTGCGCCGCCAGGGCATTACGCGCCTCGACGTGCTCGACTACATCTCGCACGGCGTCATCAAGGGCGAGCGCGGCGCCAAGGCGCCCCGGCCCGTGGACGGCTCCATGGAAGAGGGCTATTACGACGACTATGAGGATGACGGTGACGACGACGGGATGGAGGAGGGCGGCGGGCCCGCGGGCGACGGCAGGCAGCAGAGCGCGCTGGAAACCTTTGCCGTCTCGCTGACTACGAAGGCCGCCGAGGGCAAACTGGACCCGCTCATCGGCCGCGAACGCGAGATTCGCCGCGCGCTGCGCGTGCTCTGCCGCAGGCGCAAGAACAACCCCGTGTTTGTCGGCGAGCCCGGCACCGGAAAAACCGCCCTTGCCGAGGGGCTCGCTGCCGCGCTTTACGAGGCGTCGCAGGGCCGGGGCAGGGTGCATGTGCCGCCTGAGCTGACCGGCGTCGACGTTCTCGCGCTCGACATGCCCGGCATGCTCGCGGGCACCAAATTCCGCGGCGATTTTGAGCAGCGCGT
>CAIXUF010001002.1 GCA_903922535.1 Candidatus Hydrogenedentota bacterium | reverse complement strand
CTGGAGGACATGCGGGAGTTTCTGCAAGCATACCGGCTTGTGCTTCATCCGCGCAAGTGCGTGGTGGTGCCGGTGGATCGCGGCGTACCCTTCCTGGGGTGGCGCGTGTTCGCAGATCACCGGCGGTTGCGCCGGTCCACAGGTGTGCGCATGGCGGGTAACCTCCGGCGCCTGGCGTCCGCGTACCGAGACGGGGATGTGGATCTGGACCGGGTCCGGGCCACCGTGGCCAGCGTGATCGGACATCTGCAGCACGGCGATACGTGGGGCCTGCGTACCCGGCTGCTGGGGGAGACGGTGTTTACGAGGGGTAATTCTGAAGACTGCGGGGAGCAATGACATGAACGAACCACAATCCGAGAAGATGGCAAGAAAATGTGCCCGCTGGGGTCGCTGGGTCACCTGGACCTTTCCCATCCTGGCCTGGATTTTTCGCCGGCTGGCCATTGGCGCGCTGGTGCGGCACGCGGAACATGCGGAGGCGATCCCGCACCTGGTGACTGCCATGGGGGTGCGGGATGCCGTCGTGGCGGCGCGGACGCAGGCGGCGTTGCGGTCCCTCGTCGCTCCCGCTGCGGTGGATGCGCTGTGCCGATTGTGGGTGGAAGGCCGGGATGCACGTCTGGGGGAGATCATCGAAGCCTGTCGGTACTGGACGGCCCAACCGTTGCCTGTTCGCGTGGTGTCGGGCCTGAAAGCGGGTCGGGTGCAGGAACTGGCGCGAGAAGACGGTGCTGCGATTTCTGCACTGGTGGCGGCGTTGAAGGATGCGGACGCAAAAGTGCGGACGAACGCGGACGCCGTGCTGCGGTCCCTTGCCGCTCCCGCTGCGAAGGATGCGCTCATTGACATGGTGCTGGCCGGGGCGGGCGGCGAGAGTGACGGTCGCCTCACCGGCATCATCAACGAGGTCAACCACCGGCATTCGATTGAAGGTCGCACCTTCCTCTACCTTGTCCTGGTCGGCCGCTTTGACGACTATCTGGGACCCGACTTCGAGTTCCAGACGTTGCGGGCGGAGTTCCGTGCAGCACCTGCGGATTTGCAGGACCGTATTCGTGAGACCATCGTGCGGAGTGGCGACGTCCGTATGAACCATCTGTTTGTGGTTCGTAAGCGGGAGGCCGTCCTGGCCGATCTTACCGACGCGGATGCCGACGTGCTGGTGCGGGTCAACGTGCGCAATCGCAACTGGGACGCGCTCTTCAAGTATCTCGTTGTGTTACCGGCCCGTCACATCGCGCGGGTGGTGTCGGCGATGAGCGAGGACCATTGGGTTCCAGGTGATCCGGACCGGGCGGCGCTGTTGGGAAAGCTCTACACCATGACGACGGAGATCGGAGGCGCATCGGACCGGGTAACGGCCGGTTTGCAGCTTGGTCCGGTACAGGGAGAATGGTTCGCTCGGGGAGCGGCCGCGGAGATGGCCGGCGAGTCGGATGATGCGTTGCGCAGACGGTTGAATGAGAGTACAGGTCCATGCGATCAGGTGGCCGCCCTGGGGGCTTTGGACCATCGTGACCACCTGGATGCCGCCACGGTCGGGACCGCCGGGAAGAGCGCCCACTGGAGCGTCCGTTTCGTGTCGGCAACGCGGGGTGGCAACGTTGAGCCGCTGAACGAAGCGGGCAAACTGTGGTTTGAACGCCTGGCGCCGGTGCTGTCGGCCGAGGCGGTGTGGGGTGCCAGGCCCTGCGATGTGAAGCGCGACGGCCTGGAGGCCCTTCAGCAGGGTCTGGCGGCCATGCCTGCGCGCAGGGCGGCCGGGGGACTTTTGCTGGTGGAGGCCGTGGCCGCCCACTACACTGCGCATGACTTCGAGCTCGATCTGGGTGCGCATGTGT
>CAIXUF010001001.1 GCA_903922535.1 Candidatus Hydrogenedentota bacterium | reverse complement strand
GAGCAGTTGGACAAGGAACTGGGCAAGTACAAGGGCAAGGCGGACCTGAAAGGGGACACCAACGCCCAGCTTGAAACGGACGGGCTCGCATTCTACTGTCTATTTGATCTTTTCCTGACGGTGATGAGCAACCCGCAAGACCCGCGTTGTGCCGAAACGCGGAAAGCATGGGACAAGAACTACAACCACTACCAGGATCATGCCGGATTTGTCTCCGGCATTATGGGCAAGAACATCCTCCCCCTGCTGATCACCACCAGTGACCTGTACGCGAAGGATTTCAAGCACGGTTCCAGGTTCGTTGCGCCCCGCTTCAAGCCGGAAGAGTGCCTGCACCCACTGCAGAAGGACATCATGGTTGACGGCAAGCCCGACCATGTGGCTTGGTGGCACGGCGCCGCCGACGCCGACGGCGACGGAAAAACCAACGCGGCCGAACTGCTGGCGGTGGCGCCGGACTGGAAACAAAGGGGCGTCACCCGGGAGGATCGCGAGCGGTTCGTCCAGGAGGCGGCGGGTGTGGAGGTTTGGTTCAAGAAGGGCGATTCGGGCAGCGCCGCCAGGCAAAACGCAACTGAAACACAGAAGAAACCTTGAGATTCAAGACCGTGCTTTCCCATGATGACATCATCCTGCATGACGGAACGAGACCGCATGTCTGCAAAAAACGACCTTCCATGCTGAAGACACTCCCGGTATCGCGGCATCGCTCCGTGCTGACTCCCGTACTCTTGGGCGTTGTGGCGTGTCTCTGCGTGCCTCGCCCGTCATGGGCGGACGATCTGCCGCATGAGAATTGCGGCCACCCCGCCACGGCAGCCGAAGTCCCGGATTCCCGCCTCGAAATTCATGAGAATGGGCCGCCGCAGGAAACCCCGCCGGTGGAGGAGGCCCCGTGCGAATATCGCAGCTATGCGATGCTGTGCATGGCAAACGCCTATCCCGGCCTCAAAAGCGAGGAATTGATCAACAACCTTTTCGACCCGATCATGGGCGTCCTTGCGCCGGGCATTGAACGCGTGAACACCTTCGGCGACATGCGGGACAACCATCTTCTGTGGGTGCCCAATGCCGGCGGCGGTTACAACATCTCCCGGCATTTTTCGCTGTTTCTCCAACTGGGCTACGGCGCGGGACCGGCGCGCACGAAGGACAGCGCCCCTTCGCTGTTTGTGCTGCCCCTCGACCTGTACTTCAAGATGACCCGGCGCGCGTTTACCATCACCCCGGGGTTGGATTATTTCCCCTTCGGCATGGTGGAGCAGCGCGAATACCATGGACTGATGGAACGGTTGCGCGCCATCCGTCCCATGCTCGGCGTGCGCGTTCCATGGACCCATGCCGGATACAGCGCCAAAGTCCATCTCGGGTTGGGACCGGACAAGTATCTTGTCAACGTCCGGCTGCACAGCATATGGGAAGTTTGGAGCACCAACGTGAATCTTGGTTTTGACGTGCCCATCAACCTGCGCAATCAGGTCAACGTCAACCTGGGCCGCAGTTTCTTTTTCGGCCAGAACAGCGATTTTGGCGGCACCGTCTTCTCCGTCACCTGGAAGTATCTCTTCTAGCCACGGGGCGGAACGGCCCGGGGTTCGGCGGGCGGGGGGATTGAGAATTGTGGGAAGAATGGGAGTCATGGAAGGAATGCAAAGAAGACGGCGGCACTGCCTGTTTTTCATGCGGTTCTGATACAATGCGGTCCATGGAACCCAAAGACTTCTGGAATACTTATATGCAGGGCATGCGGCCGGCCGATTTCATGTCGGCTTTCGACGAGGCGGACCCGGCCATGTGCGTCACCGAGTTTGTGCGCCAGCGCCCCGCCTTTTACGGCATTGTGCGCCGCCGCAATTGGCGGGAGACCTTCGTCGCCGGTCAACCCCAGTTTACCCGCGAATCGGTGTGCGCCGCGCTCATCACCCATCTGGAGGAAACCCGCCCGGAATGGGAGGCCGTCAGCGCGGAAACCCGGCAGCGCCGTCAGGAAGATCGAAGACGCCGCATTGAGGAGGCCACCCGGCGGCAGGCCGTTGCGGCCGCAGCCGCTCCCCCTCCGCCACCGCCCGTTCCCGAACCGGCAGCGCCGACCGGGGAACTGTCCCTGCCGGATACGGTGACGGCAGACGCCGTGGAAGAAACCTGCGTGGAGGCGGCCGTGGTGCCCACTCCTGTGCAGGAGACTGAAGACGCGCTGCTGTCCGAACCGGCGCCCAACGCCGCGGACTGACACGCCGGCCATGGCCGAAATGCCGGACCCCGTCCATATCCTGGCCATCGCCCCCAACTGGCTCGGCGATGCGGTGATGTGCACCCCCGCACTGCGCGCGCTCAAGCGGCGGTTCCCCCAGTCAACCCTCACCGTTGCGGCACAGCCCGCCATTTGCGCGTTGCTGGAGGGCCTGCCCTGCGTTGACCGGCTGCACCCGCTGGTCTCGCTGCGCGGCCTGTTCTCCCTGTTGACCGCGGCATGGGCCGTCGCCGATGATGCGCGGGACCTGGCCGTTGTATTCCCCCATTCCTTCCGCGCCGCGCTGCTGGCATGGCTTGCCCGGTCTGACCGCCGCATCGGCCACAACCGCGACAACCGCCGGT
>CAIXUF010001000.1 GCA_903922535.1 Candidatus Hydrogenedentota bacterium | reverse complement strand
GGTCACGGTGGCGAAATTGTCCGCCGCGGCCGCGTTGAACTCGAACAGAATCTGCCAGTACGGCGGGTTGCTCTGGTCGGGGATGGCCGTCGCCGAGGTCAGGCCCTCGCCCGTCGCAATCGGCTTCTTGTCAATCACGTACAACTGGTAAAGCTGGTTCTTGTCGTAGGGCTTGGGCTTCTGGCTGAACGCCACAATCTTTTCCGCGGGAACGACGCCGTTGGCCGTGGCCTTCTCGAGCACGCGCTTCACGCGGTCGAAATTGTCCTGCGTCACGGTCAGCCGGTCCGGCTGCATGGCGGAGACCTTTACATAGTCCAGGAACTCCTGCGGAAACGCGTCGCGGATCTTCTCGAAGACCTGCCGGGACTCGTCGGCGCCGGACACAATGTGGAAGTTGAGCTGGGCCGTCTTGGTGATGAGGTTCTTGGCGCGCTGCAGGTCCTTTTCGCCGGGAAGCTGAATCTGGATCTGGTTGGTGCCCAGCGCCTGGATGAGCGGCTCCTTTGCCTCGAACTTGTCGACGCGGGTGCGCACCTGCTCCAGCACGATTTTCTGCACCTCGCGCTCAATGTCGGGGTCGCTCATGTTGCGGTCGCGGTACTGCTTCAGTTTCTCGTCGGACATCTGTTTGATGTCGAAGCCGATCACCATGTGGATGCCGCCCTGGAGGTCCAGGCCGAGGTTGATCACCTTGGTCCGGTCGCATTCCGCCCAGCGTTTCCAGCGGTACAGCTCCTTTTGCAGGTAGGTCGGCTTGATGCGCGCCATCTGGTCGTCTTCGCCCCGCCACTTCTCGGTGCGCGCCTGGCGTGACTCTTCGGAAAGCGCCATCCAGCCAATCGTGGGGTAGACGCTCACAAGAGCAATCAGTGTGACCACCCCGATTAGAATGTTCCGGTACATGTTTCTTTGCATGGGTAACTCCGCTCGGCCCGTTTATTGATTCCTGTGAATCTGACACGCCCGCTTGTTTATTTGGCACTATCCTTCGGCATCACCTGCGCAATGGCGCCCCGCACAAACTCCATCGTCACTTTCTCATCCACACGCAGGACCACACGATCCTCCGTAAGGCCCACCACGGTGCCGCAGATGCCGCCCGTGGTGATGACCGCATCGCCCTTGGCGACGCCGGCAAGCATTGCGCGGCGTTCCTTCTCACGTTTCTGCTGGGGCCGAATCATGAGGAAATACATGATGGCGAAGAAGACAACTATCATCGGCAACATGCCGGTCAGCGGGTTGGAAGGAGCCGCGCCCTGCGGCACCGCCGCGCTCTCCGTACCCTGTGTCACCTCTGTCTGCGCAAAAAGAAGCCTCCACACGGTGGCTTACCTCCAAATCGGGTTGTGTCTCGAAAACCGGACGGCTATGCGTCGTCACAGTTTGCGTAAGACTCAAGAAACGCCTGCTTGAATGATCCGAATCGTCCCTGCCGGATGGCGACTCGGACTTGGGCGGACAATTCTAACATAAAGAAAAGGTTGTGTAAAGTGTTCAACCGCAGGGCCAGAATCTCTCCCGACCGGAACAGGTGGCTCAGGTAGGCGCGGCTGTACTTTCGGCACACCGGACAGCCGCAGGCAGGGTCCAAAGGCCCGAAATCACGCGCAAAACGGGCATTCTTGATGTTGATCTTCCCCTGGGAGGTGAACAGGCTGCCGTTGCGTGCGTTGCGCGTCGGCATGACGCAGTCGAACATGTCCACACCCCGGCCCACCGCGTCGAGGAAGTCTTCCGGCGGTCCCACACCCATCAAATAGCGGGGTTTTTCGTCCGGCAGCAGCTTGGCGGTCCAGTCCACCACCGCCGCCATTTCGCCCTTGCCCTCGCCGACGCTGACCCCGCCGATGGCGTAGCCGGGGAAGCCGATGTCCACCAGGCCCGCCGCGCATTCCTGCCGCAGGTCCTCGTAGGTGCTGCCTTGGACGATCCCAAAAAGCGCCTGCTGCGACGCATCACGCTCTTCCCAGCGCGCCTTGCAGCGCTTTGCCCAGGCCAGCGTCATGCGCATCGACTTCTCGGCACGGTCCTGCGGTGCGGGGTATTCGGTGCATTCGTCAAAGCACATGATGATGTCCGCGCCGATGCTGATTTGGACGTCCACCGCCTTTTCGGGAGTAAAGAAGTGGCGCGATCCGTCCAGATGGCTCTGGAAGGCCGCGCCCTCTTCGGTCACTTTGTTCAATTCGGCCATGCTGAAAATCTGGAACCCGCCCGAGTCGGTCAGAATCGGCCGGTCCCACTGCATGAACCGGTGCAGCCCGCCCGCCGCCTCCAAGGTGTCAGTGCCCGGCCGCAGGTACAGGTGGTACGCATTGGACAGGATGATCTGCGCGCCAATGTCGCACAAGTCCTCACTGGACAATGACTTGACAGTTGCCTGTGTGCCCACCGGCATGAAAATGGGCGTTTCCACCTCACCGTGGGGCAGGCGCAACCGACCCGTCCGGGCACAGGTCGCCCCGTCCCGGCTTTCCACCTCAAATGTCATCGCACAGTGCATAAAACTCGGCGTTCTGGCGGCATTGCCGCCGGACGGTTCCCGGAAGGGGACTATTTTGCGGCTGCGGGAACGGTCTTGGGAACGACCGCGTCATAGTTCGGGTCGGCCTTCAGCGCACCGTCGCCGCGAACCCATTTGATATTGTCCACAACGACCTTCTGGAACGTTTCCGAGTTCCACACGTCGTCGCGGTGCCCCAGGGCGTTGTAAAGCACCCGCCCGCCGCCGTAGGACCGGCACCATATGATTGGGTAGTCCGGACGGTTGTATTTTTCCTGTTTGGCGCGCTCCGCGCCAATCTCCAGCAGTGCCAGCACGTGCATTTTTGCCGTGTTCAGGTTCTTCGAGATGTACCATTCATCGGCGAAATTCCAGTTCGCCGGAATGTCGGCAATCGCCGGGTGCCCCGGATCCACCGGCTTGACCGTCGCCTTGAACTGCGCGCCATGGGTTTCAAACTCGCCGCCAATCATCTCCACAAACGGCGTAAGCTTGTCGCCGTCGCTGTGGAAGGTGTCGTTTGCGGCGTGGAAGCCCAGGAAGCCCTTGCCCGTCTTGATCCAGTCCAGCAGCGCCTGCTGCCCGTCCGGGCCCATCGCCGGGTTCTTGTCCGTGCCCAGTTCGGTCAGCACGCCGGTGGTGTAAAAGATCACCACGTCATAGTTCTTCAGGTTCTCGGCATTGATCAGGCTGGCGTCCTTGGTGCAGGTGATTTCGCCGCCCATCTTGGCCGCCAGTTCCGTCAGCACCTTGTCGCAAAGGCTTGGGGCGCCGTTCTTGGTCTTGATCACGTCATGCTCAAAGCCCGCCGACTTGCTCAGGAACAGAATGCGGGTCTTCTTGCCATCCTTCGCCGCACCCGCGGACGAAGTCGTGGCGCAGCCCGCCGTGGACAGCAGCAGGGCCGCAACGGCCAGAGAACCCAGCACCATTCCCCCACGCCGTATCAGTTTGCCATGCATCGCAGGATCTCCCTTGTCGGTTGTTGGTGACGTGTTCGGCGCAGCACCGGCCGGGTGGCCGCGCCGTTACGCGGACAGACAGTGTAGGCCCCAAACACGGGCCAGTCAAGAAAATGCGTGTGCCAAGGAATTGGCGCAGGAAGAACACGGCAGGATTCCGCGCCTGCTTTTCCGGGCACTTCCTCGTTGCGCAGCTGCACCGCGCGATGTCCTTGTTCGCGAAGCTGCACTTCGCGGTCTGGCGTGGATTCTACAACCGCTCGATGCTCAATCCACCGCCAATTTCGATGACCGCGCCGGTGGAATAGTCGAAATACCCCCCGGCCAGGGCGACCACGGCCTTGCCCACATCCTCCGGGGTGCCCCAGCGTTGGCTGAGCAGCAGCCCCTCGGCGATCAGCCGGTCGTATTTCTCTTTCACGCCGGCCGTCATGTCGGTGGCGGTGATGCCCGGTTGCAGGTCGTAGACGTTGATGCCATGCTCCGCGAGCCGCACGGCGTAGTTCTTCGCCGCCATGCTTAGCCCGGCCTTGCTCACGCAGTACTCTGTGCGGTTTGGACTGGCCACCCGGCTGGAAATGCTGGTGATGAAAATGATCTTGGGCGCGCGCGCCGCGCCGCGTTTTACCTGCTCCACCATCAGCCGCCCCACGGCCTGCGTCAGAAAGAACGGCCCGCGCAGATTGATGTCCATCAGGCGGTCATAGCTTTCCGGGGAGCATTCGAGAATGTCGGCGCGGACCAGCGGCGCCACGCCGGCGTTGTTCACCAGCAGGTCGATGCCGCCGAAACGCTCCACCGCCCGCCGCACCACCGCCTCATGCGAGGCCAG
>CAIXUF010000999.1 GCA_903922535.1 Candidatus Hydrogenedentota bacterium | reverse complement strand
TGGCTTGGGTGCGGCGCTGACGGCGCTGCCTGTCTATGCCATCGCGAAGCTTTTCGTTCCCGACCTTGCCGCGCACAGCGAACTTGTGTGGTTTCTCGGCAAGGAGGTTGCCGCGGCGCTGATCGCGGGTTCGGCCGCGCTGCTGTACTTGGCGGCGCTTGCCCTTGTAAAACGGAGCACCGCGCTAATCGTCGCCCTCGGCTTCGGGTTGGGAACATGCGTGTGGAGCACGTGCAGCCAGGGTCTGTGGCAGCAGGCTCCGAACGTGTTCTTTCTGGCGCTGGGCACGTGTTTGTTCTTCCGCATCGAGAAAGTCAGGTGGCTGGCCGCGCCGTGCGGCGCGGCTTACGCCATGGCGGTTTGGTGCCGGCCGACCAGCGCCATTGTTGTCCTGTGCGCCGGCGTTTACCTTGTCGTGCGCGACTGGCGGGCTTTTGCGCTGTACGCGGCGGCCGGATTGCCTTTTGCCCTGGGATTGGCTTTTCACAATTACCACTACCTTGGCTCGGTGTTTGCTTTTGGCCAGGATGTGGGGGGGCGGATTATCGCGCAATCGAAGACGGGGTCCCCGGTGGTCTGGCAAACACCGCTGTTCAAGGGGCTTCTGGCGCATCTGGTAAGCCCTTCGCGCGGCCTCCTTGTGTATTCACCGTTCTTGATCTTTGCGGTTCCGGGCTTTGTGTGGGCGTGGTTTGCGCCGAAGTATGCCCTGCTGCGCCCCTTTACCGTGGCCGTTGTGCTGGTGTTCTGCGTTGAGGCCAAACATTTCGACTGGTGGTCCGGCTGGTCCTTTGGATATCGCCATGTGGTTGACATGACCGTTTTCTTTTCGCTCCTGCTTGTTCCAGTGATAGAGGCGTACGGTCGCAGCATGTATGTCCGCAGCCTGCTCGCCGTTGCGCTGGTCTGGTCCGTCGCCGTGCAGGTGATAGGGGTGACTGCGAATGACATAATGGGTTGGAACAACAGACAGGCAACACGTGTTTACATGAAGGACCAGCCCAATCCAGCCATAGTCCTGGAAAAAGGCGACGTGGAGGTCATGCGGTGGGACAAGAATTTCATACGGGCCGAACCTGTGGAACTTGATGTGGACAAGCCGGAGTACCGCGGCAGACTGTGGTCGGTCATGGACAGCCCGTTGGTCTATTATGCCACGCACTTCAACGAGGCGAGGGTGCGGCGATACAGCATCTTTCAACACATGCTCGACGAGGAAAAGAAGTACTTCAGCCCCAAGAATTCAGGATCCGGCTGATCGGGAAGAGACGGCGGCAGGCTGTACGGGGGCGGTGGACCCGGGCTTGCAGCGCAGGAACCCCTCCAGGCTGTTCATATTGCGTGATTCTCTCTCTTTCGAGGAATCCTTTTCCGTTCTTGTGCCCGGACTTATCTGCCCTTCCGGGGGTTTGTGGGCACGCCAGGCCGCTGTTCCGAATCCAACTTCGAACTGCGCGTCAAGACCTTCGGCAAGAAACGCGACAGCGGCCCGGACCAGCGAAGCCAGCATGCCCGACCCTTCATTCGCAATGCGTTCATCGGCCGAGCGCTTTCAGACGGGCATGACGCTTGGGAAGTGGCAGCCAGTCTGCGGCCAGAGCAGGCAAGCAGGTAAGAAAGACCCAAGGCCAAAGCCATAACCAGGGCACCCGCGCCGATACCCGCCGCCCAGGGTGGCTCATAGACAACTTCCAGCTTCTGCGTGTTTGCGGGCACCGACACAAGCACCCGACCCCATGCATCAGCGGTCCAGGGGACTACGTTTCTGTCCACATAGGCTCGAAACCTAGGCCATCCTATTATATTGACGACTACTTGTTCCTGGGTTGGCGTGGGAGACGGAAACTGGACGACAGCCCCTTTGGCGGAGAACGAAACGGGCAATGGATCATGATCCATTCCCTTCACAAAGGCCAGCGGAGCCGAATCGCGCAATTCAAGAAGCGCAATCCGCCCCACCCTGACAGGGGGGATGGGCCAGGTCTGAAACAGTTTGGCGTCCACGCGCTGCACCTCGGGATGGCAAACGATCCACCGGACTCCGTAGGCGCGCCAGGCGTTGAGCGGGTCGGAGTTAAACCGGTCAAAGATGGGCCGGGACAATGTGTGAAACCAAGTGAGCGTGTTGTACCGGTCGAGCGAAAGGATCCCATAGACGGTGGGCATGAACGCGCACAAGGCCTCAGGGTAATCCGGGGCTTGAAACCAGGTGGTAAGTTCTTTCTGGGTGCCCCACGAAACGACCCGCTGGGGGAACTTCGCGGCGGGGTCCTTGACCACAGCCTCCAGGCCGGAGGGCAAAGGGGGGTAGGCTGGGGCTGGCCGCATCCGCCAGGTCGGGATGGGAAAGGCCAAACTGGCCGCCAAGAGCGAAATCACCGCGACGGCAACGCCCCATTGGACAAGTCTCTTGTGCCGGGCAATTCTGGAGAGACGCTCGAAGAAGAGGGCGCCTGCGAGCGAGGAGAACAAGACGAAAAAAACATAGTGGCGCCAAGGCTGCCTGAATTTTTCAAACCAGGGCAGCGACGTCATCCATTTGTCCACAGGCACGGGACTGCCCGAGCCAAGGCAAATGAGAAGCACAAAGAGGGCAGGCAGAATGAGAACATTGCGGGCGTACACGCGCTTGGACCAACAGGCGGCAACCATGCCCGCAATCAAGAAGACGCACCCCCAGGAGAATACTGCCCCTGAGTAATAGTACACGCCATACACATTCGGGTTCTTGGCGATAAAGATGGGATGCGCAATGGAGATGAGGGGCGGCGGAACCAGGGCGGCCAACAGCGCCTTCCACCCAATGCCGCCCATGTCGAATATCCTTGATCCGAAGACCCTGATCGAATCATGGCCGAAATCCATCTGAACCCAGGCAACCGGCAGCGCAATTGCGACTGCAAGGAGCACGGCGGGAATATTCCATGCCATATTGCGGAAAGATACGGCGCCACAGACAAACAGCGACATGATGATCATGGATTCGAACAGTATTGCATACACCCACAATTGGGAAAAGCCGGCGTGAAAGGCGCATCCCATCACAACACCCGTTCCCATTGCCCACTTCCAGGAGGCCGACCGGAGCAAAGCGGGGGCGCAGCAGCCGAATATCAGGGGAATCCATGCGGACTGGGTGGAGAAGTTCATCCACGCGCGGCTGGTGACGATCAGAAATCCGGAGAACGCAAAGGAAAGCCCAAAGGCACAGGCCAGCGCGGGGGACAGCCCCCATTTCCGCCCCGCCCAAAAACCGCCGGCGACGGCAAGCAGGAGATTGAAGAAGACGGCGACCTCAACGAAAAGGAATTCGTTCCCAAGCAGAAAACGGCTGATTCCATAGCTCAAATAATAGGGGAGATAGGCTATTGCCCCGCCGCAATCCACTATCGGCTGACCGCCGCCCTGAAACGGATTCCAAACGGGAAGCGTGCCGGAAAACACGGTGCGGCACAAATAGACATATGCAGGCCCCATGAGATGATAGTTGTCGTCCTGGGTGAAGAACATGGGGCTTTTCAGCTCCAAGAATGCGAAACCGACAACAGCAAGACCCAATGAAACTATCGCCCATGTCCAGGTTTCCACACGGGAAACCGGCGGCACCTCACGGTATTCACCGTCGCATACAGGCGCATACCCGATGGCATGCTTGTACAGAAGTGAAATCTTCCCGAAAGTCCCGTTCTTATCTGGTGTTGGCCGGCCTGGTCTGCCGGAGCCGTGCGGCCGGCGATATTTCAAAAAGACCTCCTCGTCGGTATTAACGGAATCAGAATTCCTTTACTGCGGCAATAACACAGTCCTGTTCTTCCACGGTAAGCGCGTTGTGGAATGGCAGCCGCACAAGCCTGTCGCTGATGTCCTCGGAGACGGGGCAGTCTCCCGGCCTACCCCCGAAGTGCCTGCCCATTTCGGAGAGGTGCAGGGGAAGGTAGTGAAACACGGCACCGATGCGCTGATCTCTGAGATGTTCAATGAACGCATGCCGGCTCGCCTGATCAGGCATCAGCATGTAAAACATGTGGTAGGCCTGATCGCATCCGGGCGGCACCACGGGGAGACGCACACCCGCCCCCGCAGCCCAGTCACTCAAGCCTTCATAATAACGCTCCCAAATGCGCCTTCTGGTCGTCTGAATCCGTTCGAAGCATTCCAACTGGGCAAACAGGAATGCCGCAATCATGTCGGACGGAAGGTA
>CAIXUF010000998.1 GCA_903922535.1 Candidatus Hydrogenedentota bacterium | reverse complement strand
GCGGTGCAGCGTCTCGTGCTCGGTGCCGCGGCA
Organism: Candidatus Hydrogenedentota bacterium; assembly: GCA_903922535.1. The sequence goes on along the minus strand of CAIXUF010000998.1, from coordinate 1,488 downwards.
GCCCAGTTGCGGGCGTTGCGCGAACAGATCGCCGACAGAGCGCAAGTCCGTCAAAGCCCTGTAGCCTTTTGCCCGCTGGACGACGCGGAAGTGTGCTCCATTCTCTGCAACCTAGAAAGGCTGGAGGAGAATGAGGTGCGGTTGGCGGGAGACTGCCTGATGCTGGCCGCCGGTGTCTGGGCGGCGGCCATCAAGGCGGCACAGGACCAGCGACATGCGCTCTGGAAAGCCTTGTGCGACCGGGTCGGCAGGCTGGCCAAAGACAAGTTGCAGGTGCTGCGCGCAAGGGGCGCCCTGGCGTTGGTTGAGTGGACGCTTGACCGGATACGGGATGAACGCACTGTCATCGACGCGCGCTGGGTAAGCCTGGCCCAACTTCAACAGTATCTGCGGGAATACAGCGACACGCTGCGTGAACGACTCAAGCACCCTCCGGCATGCATAAAGCATGAGTTTGTGTCCAACAACCCCACCCTTACGGTCGACCAGAGAATTGACGTTGAAGTGATGGCGTTAAAGGCGTTTGTCACGCCATTTCCACGCCGTGACGTCAACGACCAAGAAGGAGCCCGGCTGGAATGGGGACTCTTCTCCATTGCTGCGGAAATTCCCCAAGGACAGCATCCTCAAGCCTGCATGGAGCGCCACCTCTTTCTGAACGCTGTCATGTCAGACAAAGTGGAGGCACTGCTGCGCGTCACGCCGCCGGTTAACGTGTGGACACTGCTGAACGATGGGCGCTGGAATGCCGATTACAGAAGCCATATCGACGGCACTGCGGTATTGATGGAGTTTACCCAAAACTACAAACCCAACCACCATATAATCCATCGGTGTGGAGATAATTTCTGGACAGTGTTCGGCCCGGGTGGTATCCAAACGGCGAACTCGTATCCCCGTCTGGATTGCCCGCCGGGCACACAGTTCCTGCCCAGTCCAAACGGTTCACAATCTGCCGTTATCTTCCATTGTGAGGACGGCGGGTTCTCCACCACGTTTATGCGGGCTTTCGCCCCCCTGGCCGCCGCGGCGCAAAACGCCGGACCGGCATATTGGACCGACCAGCGATTCCCCCCGGACATGGAGTCATGTTGGCGGGCGCCCTATGCCAAGTTTGTGCTGAGACAGACCCGGGCAATGATGGAGACCATTCAATGCAATTTGTGCGATGCCGCGGGTTCGGCCTTTTCTGCAGATAAAGATCGCGACACCTTTGTATTTCCTATGCGCGGCCCCGCTGAACCGCACATCATCAGGGTCATGGATGACCAGGACTGCGACAGGGCCATGCGGCTTCCGTTCGGTGCCTCTCGCCTTGGATTCCTGAAACAAAAGCTGCAGGAATGTCTCTGTGCGACTTTTCCAACACGTGCGGCGTTCGTTCAGGAGTGGAGCCGGTATCATAGCCAACTTCAGACGCAAAGGATGGCCCTGCTACGGGCCAACGAATCCACCGAACAAGTAGACCGGCAGATTCAGTGCGCGGAG
>CAIXUF010000997.1 GCA_903922535.1 Candidatus Hydrogenedentota bacterium | reverse complement strand
CCGTGAATATAGATCTGGTTTCCAAGGTGGCCATGCACACCCCTCCCCAGTTGCCGACTCCTAACCCGGTGCAACCGGAACCAAAAAATGCACTCTTCCAAGAAGTTAAGCCGTTTTCATTTCAGCCAATAAGCCGCACAAACAAGGGCTTGAATAAACGCCATCAATTATGTTCGACACAAAACGCGCACAATTTGACTGCCAAGGAACTGTTAAATCTACCGCTTTGCCGTGCGCGACATGGATGCCAGCGCAATCAGGGCCAGCGCCGACATGAACAGGTCGCCCGGCGCGGGCAGACTCTTCTCTTTCTTGCAGGCGCAACCGCCGCCGTTCCCAGACTCTCCCTCGCCCTCCGCCGCGACTTCGCCCTCGCCCTCACCCTCGCCCTCCCTTTCGCCTTCGGCCGGGGTCAGGACAGCCAAGGGCAGGGTGACCGATTTTGTCACGCCTTGCCCCACGCTGACCGACCTCTGGGAATCGAAGTGACCGGGCGCGGTGGCGGTCAGGGTATAGGAACCGTCGGGCACTGCCGGGAAAGAATACACTCCACGGCTGTTCTGCGTTACAGGGCGGTAGGCGCTGACCCGCATGGTCACGGTGGCATCCACCAGCGGCGCATTGGTCTTTGCATCAACCACAGAGCAGAAAATGGCGCTGGCCAGTATCGAACTTCCAGGATCCAGGAAGGGATCGTGGATGTTCGGGCCCTGAATGCGGGCTGCGATCTCTGCGGGGTCGTCCGTGCCCCAGTCGTTGTTCTCCATCGAGATCGCCTCATCACGCCCGTTGACCACCGCCGGTCCGGCAACGGTCGTGCTGAAGAGGTTCCAACCGGTGCCGGAATCACCCGAGTCGCCCAGCGAGCCCGAAGCGGCCAGCGGATCGTCCCATGCATGAACCACGATGGCGCTGCCGGTAAGCAGTTCAAACACGCAGTGCCGTATAACCGGCATGCTGCCGAATATTTCAACGCCGCTCTGCAGGTTGCGGAAAGCGCAGTTTTCAATGACCGATTCCGACGGGGCCGCACCGTAGGCAACGATCCCGCTGCCTGCGGGCGCGGCGGCGGAACCCTCAAATGCCACGCCGTTCACGCGCATCCGGCACTGGCTCATCTGAAGCAGCCAGCCCGAACCCGCCGGGCCGGACATAATCTTCAGGTTGGACAACTCGGCATCCTGGGCGCCCATGATGCTGCCGACAATAGTGGCCGGTGAATCTTGTTCCCGGGACACCACCTGCACGAAGGAGGGCAGTTCGATTTGCCCCTCGTCATAGGTGCCCGGCAGCAGCACCACGCGCGCCGGATTGGACTCGTCCGAACCGGTCTGCCCCAAGGCGTAGGCGAGCGTGCGGAACGGCATGTCGATCAGGCCTCCGCCCGCCGCGTCGATGCCCGTGTTGGACACGAAGAGCACCCGGTTCGGGCTGGTCGGGTCCTGCGGGTCCGACCGCAGAAGATACTCCTGCAGATTGGTCAATCCGTCTTTGTCCGCGTCCAGCGCGCTGTCGTCGACAAGCGGGTTCAGCGAATGCTGCACTTCCCATCCGTCCGGCATGCCGTCACCGTCGCTGTCGACGTTGTTGTCACTGGTGCCGAGGCAGGCCTCCTGGCAGGCGGTCAGGCCGTCGCCGTCTTGGTCCGGGCTGTCACTTGGGCAGTTGTCGGCGCACGGTGTCACAATCTCCCCTTCGCCCTCGCCTCCGCTTTCCCCTTCTCCTTCCCCTTCCCCTTCGCCCTCTCCCTCGGGCTGCGGCAGGGAGAACTGGGCACCGACGCTATTCGGCCCGTTCATGATTATTGTTTCGGGGTTCTGTGCGCCCTCAAGCGCGCCGGACCAGCCCATGAACAAATACCCCCCCCGTGTCACCGCCATCACGGTGACTTCCGTGCCCGCGGGGAAGCCGCCTGCCGGCTGGGACGGAGAAACGTTAATCGTGCCGCCGACCGATGGGAGCAGTCTCAGCCTGAACACGTGTATGACCTCAAACTGCGCACCAACAGCCCTGTCGGCGTCCATCAGGATGGTGCCTGTTCGCACGCCGGTGGACACCACCTGGCCGCCATCCGCCCCGCTCCATCCGCTGAACCTGAAGCCCGCCGGGTCGGTCGCCATGGCCGTCAGTGTGACTGTCGTCTTTGCCGGATAGCCGCCGGCGGGCATTTCCGGAAAGGCGGTAATCGCCCCCTCGGCGGGCTGCGCAATGGTCAACATGTAGAGGATCAGCGAGAAGACCGCGCTGACCTCCTTGTCGCCGTCCATCACGATAGTGCCCGTTCCCGTGCCGGTGGACACCACCTGGCCGCCATTCGCGCCGCTCCATCCGCCAAGTCTGTAAGTCGTCGGGTCCGTCACCGTGGCCATGAGTGTGACCGTCGTGTTCGCCGGATATCCGCCAGCCGGCATTTCCGGAAAAGCGGCAATCGTCCCCCCGGCGCGCTGCGTAAGGTGCAATACATGGAAGATTGGCGAGAAAACGGCGCTGACTTCCTGGTCTGCGTTCATTACGATGGTGCCCGTTCCCGCGCCGGTGGGCACCACCAGGCTGCCACTGGCGCCGCTCCATCCGCCAAAGCTGAAGGCCGTCGGGTCTGTCGCCGCGGCCGCCAGTGTGACCGTCGTGTTCGCCAGATAGCCGCCGGCCGGCATCTCCGGAAAAGCGGTGATTATCCCCTCGGCGGGCTGTGTGATGGTCAGCATGTGGAGGATGGGCGAGAAAACCGCACTGATCTCCTTGTCGCCGTCCATCACGATGGTGCCTGTTCCCATGCCAGTGGACACCACCTGGCCGCCATTTGCGCCGCTCCAGGCGCTGAAGCGGAAGGCTGTCGGGTCAGCCGCCACGGACGTCAGTGTGACCGTCGTGTTCGCAGTATAGCCACCGACCGGCATTTCCGGAACAGCGGTAATCATCCCCTCGGCAGGCTGCGTGATGGTCAGCATGTGGAGTATCGGCGAGAAGACCGCGCTGATCTCCTTGTCGGCATCCATCACTATGGTGCCCGTTCCCGCGCCGGTGGACACCACCTGGCCGCCGTTTGCGCCGCTCCAGGCGCTGAAGCGGAAGGCCGTCGGATCATTCGCCACGGCCGTCAGTGTGACCGTCGTGTTCGTCGGATAGCCGCCGACCGGCATTTCCGGAACCGCGGCAATCGTCCCCTCGGCGGGCTGGATGATGTTCAACTTGGGGAGTATCGGCGAGAAAACCGCGCTGATCTCCTTGTCTGCGTCCATCACAATGGTGCCCGTTCCCGTGCCGGTGGACACCACTTGGCCGCCATTTGCGCCGCTCCAGGCGCTGAAGCTGAAGGCCTTCGGATTCGTCGCCGCAGCCGTTAGTGTGACTGTCGTGTTCGCCGGGTAACCGCCGGCGGGCATTTCCGGAAGGGCGGTGATCGTCCCCTCGGCGGGTTGCGTAATGTTCAGCTTGTGGAGGATCGGCGCGAAGACCGCGGTGATCTCCTTGTCGCTGTCCATCACGATGGTGCCCGTTCCCGTGCCGGTGGACACCACCTGGCCGCCATTTGCGCCGCCCCACGCGCTGAAGCTGAAGACCGTCGGATTCGCCGCCGCGGCCGTCAGGGTGACCGTCGTGTTCGCCGGATAGCCGCCGACCGGCATTTCCGGAACAGCGGTAATCATTCCCTCAGCAGGTTGCGTAATGTTCAGCTTGTGGAGGATTGGCGAAAAGATTGCGCTAATCTCCTTGTCACCGTCCATCACGATGGTGCCCGTTCCCGTGCCGGTGGACACCACCTGGCCGCCACTTAGGCCGCTCCACGCGCCGAAACTGAAGGCCGCAGGATCTGTCACTGTGGCCGTTAGCGTGACCATCGTGTTTGGAGCATAGCCGCCGGACGGCATTTCCGGAATGGCGGCAATCGTCCCCTCGGCGGGCTGCGTGATGTTCAGCTTGTAGAGAATCGGCGAAAAGACCGCGCTGATCTCCTTGTCGCCGTCCATCACGATGGTGCCCGTTCCCGTGCCGGTGGACACCACCTGGCCGCCATTTTCACCGCTCCACGCGCTGAAACTGAAGTCTGCCGGAACCGTCGCTGTGGCCGTCAGTGTGATCGTCGCGTTCGCCGGATAGCCGCCTTCCGGCATTTCCGGAACAGCGGCAATCGTCCCCTCGGCGGGCTGCGTGATGGTCAGCCTGTAGAGAATCGGCGAGAAGACCGCACTGAGATCCTTGTCGCCGTCCATCACGATGGTGCCCGTTCCCGTGCCGGTGGACACCACCTGGCCGCCATCCTTGCCGCTCCACGCATCGAAACTGAAAGACGCCGGGTCCGTCGCCACGGCTGTCAGCGTGACTGTTGTGTTTGGCGGATAGCCGCCTTCCGGCATTTCTGGATCAGCAGTGATCACCCCCTCAGCAGGCTGGGTGATGTTCAGCGTGTAGAGGATCGGCGTGAAGATCGCGCTGATCCCCTTGTCGCCGTCCATAACGATGGTGCCCGTTCCCTCGCCGGTGGACACCACCTGGCCGCCATCCGCGCCGCTCCATGCGCCGAAACTGAAGGCCGCCGGATCCGTCACCGTGGCCGTTAGTGTGACCACCGTGTCCGGCAGATAACCGCCTTCCGGCATTTCCGGAACAGCGGCAATCGTCCCCTCGTCGGGCTGCGTGATGTTCAGCTTGTAGCGGATCAGCGAGAAGACGCCGCTGATCGTCTTGTCCCCGTCCATGACCAGTGTGGTCGGATTCGCGTTGCCGACACCGGCCAAATCGCCCGTCCACGCACTGAAAACGTACCCCGCATCCGCCTTTGCATTGATGGAAACCTCGGTAAACTCGGTGTATGTCGGCCCGGGCTGCTCTGACTCGGCGGTGATCGAACCGTTCTCGCACGGCGTGATGGCAAGGGTGTAGCTGGCCATGGGCAGTCCGTACAGCCACACGTCATTCGCTTCCACGTAGCTGGAGGTGGCCGGTTCTGTCATGCCGCCCACCACCCAAATCCGGTTCTTGTGCTCCACCGCGCCAAACAAGGTCCGGCTGGTCCATGGCACGGAGGACGAAATCCATCCGGTGCCCGTGGATGATTGCCACGCATCGGCATAATAATCGGTCGCCCCCGCTCCGCCCATCACCCACATTTCGCCGCCGTGAACGACGCAGCGAAGACCCATGCGCCCCTGCCAATCGGCCGGCTGGGTGGCCTGCGTCCAGGTCACGCCGTCCTGCGAGTGCCAAAGGTCATTTAGATAGCCGGGCCCTTGACTGTTGTACCCGCCCAGAATCCACAACTCCTCGTTGAACACCGCAATGCCCGGAAAATGCCGCGCGGGCCACATGGGCTCCTGTCCGGCGTTTTCCTGCGTCCAGACCGCCCCGTCGGTCGTGCTCCAGGCATCCTGATAAAACGGGGAACCGTTGTGGCTTCCGGCCAGCACCCAGAGCTTGCCGCCGAAGGACACGGCCCGGTGTCCCTCGCGCGCGCCCCATCCCGGAGGATTTCCGGGGCCGGCGTCCATTCTGGTCCAGTCCGCCCCGTCCGGTGACGACCACACGTCATTCACTTCCGCACCGATGTTCTCCGTGCTCTGTTTCCAGCCTCCCATCAACCATATCT
>CAIXUF010000996.1 GCA_903922535.1 Candidatus Hydrogenedentota bacterium | reverse complement strand
GCTGGCGGGCGCGCTGCTGCTGCGTCGCGCTGTTCGTCGACGCAGAGAGGACCGGGATTCGGCGCAGTGACTACTTGCCGCTGATGTAGACCAGAGCGCCTGCGGGGACAAGGTCAAATAGGGTAATCACATCGTCATTGAGCAGGCGCACGCAGCCATGCGACGCCGGTTTGCCGATGTTTTCCTCGCCGTTGGTTCCGTGGATGTAGATGCCCCGCACGCGTGAATCCACAACCTTGCCTTCCTTGTCCTTGCCCTGGTTCACTCCGGGCTCCAGTCCATCCAGCGGAAGCACGCGCGTCAGGACGAGATCCTCTTTTGTCTCCACGCCCGGTTTCCAGACGGCTTTCGTGGCCTCGCGGGACCGGAAGACTTGCCCCCAGGGCATGTCGGCACCGATTTTCGTCTCCACTTTGTGCCACCCAGTCGGCGTCTGCAGGCTGCCCTCGCGTGAGCCCACGCCGGCAGTGGCCGTGGAGCAGCGGGCCTGCCACACGGGCACGCCGTTCTCGACCAGATAGAGCATTTGTTCCGGAATGGACACGAAGATGCCCGCACCGAACCCAACCTGCTTCACCCAGTCTATGCGGGCCATTTGGTCCGTCACCGCCTTGGGCAGCGTCGCCTTCGCCGGGGCCGCCGCCTGCGACGACGCGTCGTCCCCTGCTGAAGGTTCCACCGCCGAATGAGCCATCATCAACACTGTCATTGAAATCATGCCTGCCAACGCAAATCCCATCCACCTGCTCCACATAACTCATGCCCCGGATTGTAACCACGCCATCCGCACCCATCCGCGGCACGGCCTTAACAGGGTGGAAGTGTACCGCTTGGCACCATTACAGGACAAGCATCGCGCAGGAGATGGACACAATGGACATTGCCGATCCAGTGGACAACGGACGGAAAGACTTGACCTGATTGCGCTTGTGGGTTACCCTGCCAAGGCGGACGTTCCACCAACCAAGGAGCTTCGAATCATGCGTCGTGGTACCATGACCCGGCGAGGGTTCCTCACCACAACGGCGGCGATGACGGCGGGCGTGGCCATGGCCGCCGCGGGGGACAAGACACCCCGTCCAAACATCCTGCTCATCACAACGGACCAGCAGCACTGGATGGCCCGGGGTGCGGCGGACCCGTTCTTTGTGACCCCCGCCATGGACGCGCTGGCGCGCAGCGGGATTGTCTTTGACCACGCCTTCTGCACCACGCCGCAATGTTCGGCGAGCCGCGCCTCGCTCTATACAGGGCTCTATCCCCATAATACGTCGGTGATTACCAACATTGACTCTGCCATCGCCCCCGACAAGGAGCAGCAGCCCCTCCCGGCGCGGTTTGAGACGATTGGGTCCCGGTTGCGCGCGGCAGGCTACCGCACGGCCTATTTCGGCAAGTGGCACCTGGGCAACGATGACCATTACGCCACCCATTTTGACCGGGCGGCCCTGGACAGTGAGCCCCATACCCGGGCAACCGAGAAGGCAATTGCCGCAATGCAGGATTGGGCGGCCGCGCCTGAGAAGCCCTTTTGCATCTGCGTGAACTACATCAACCCGCATGACGTGTACGACTTTGTGAAAGAGGCCGAAAAGGGCAACGTTGCGCCCACGGGAGGCGTGCCGCATCCCTCCTCGTGGAGCGAGACATTCGAGAACAAGCCGTCGCCGCAGCAGGTCTTCGCCGAAGAGGAGCAGGGGCGCTTTCTGAAAAACAAGCCCGATGCCCTGTGGGAAGCCTACCGTGAATTCTACCGGGACAAGGTGCGCCTGGCGGACGTCGAGATTGGACGGCTGCTGGAGCATTTGGACAGGTCCGGCCTGCGCGGCAACACCGTGGTGCTGTTCACCGCGGACCACGGGGACATGGACACCCATCACAGGCTCGTGTTCAAGGGGCCGTTCATGTATGAGAACCTGGTACGCATTCCGTTTGTCATGCGCATGCCCGGCGTCACTCCGGCCACCGTGGACCGCTTTGTCACGCCCTGCGACGTGCTCCCGACCCTTTGCGCCCTGGCCGGTGCGGAGGCGGGAACGACGGACGGCATCTCGCTGGCGGCAGGTTTGGCGGGAGGACCGTACCCGGACCGTGACTTCGTGGTGGGACAGTACCATGCCAAGCAGAAGTGGGTGAACCCAATACGCATGCACCGCACGAGGGAATGGAAGTACAACCGGTATCTCGTGCATGGCGAAGAACTGTATGACCTCAAAAACGACCCCGAGGAAATGGTCAACCTTGCCGCGAATCCTGCGTACACGGCGCGGAAAGCGGAATTGTCCGCCGCGCTGGACCATTGGATGGCGAACAATGGGGACAGTGCGTTTGCCAACTACCGGCCGACCCACCGGGATGGGACGCGGTTCGAAGGCTGAAGTTTGAAGTGTTTTGGCCTGCTGGTGTTGACCCGGATGGACGGTGTGGCTACACTGGCGGGCATGAACGCCATGCCGTTGACACTGAACACCATCAGCTTTCGCAAGGGCGGGGGAATAGTCTTCCTCGTAATGGATGCCGTGTACCTTGTGATCGTGTTCGGCTGGACGCTGTTTATGCCGCCGCTGGGCCGGGATTTTGCCGCGCTGGCCAATTTTGCCCCGTTCGGTAATGCCGCTGTTTACTACCACCTGGTCAACATGGCTTTGCTGTTTTCTGCGATGGTCCTGATCTTCTTCCTGACCCGTCTGGCCACGGGCGGACCGTGGTGGCTGGGATCGGTGGCGGCCGTGGTGTTCATGGCGCACCCGCTGAAAACCGAGGCCGTGCTGAACCTCTGCGGCATGAAGGACCTCCTTCCGGCAATCTTGTCCCTGGCGGCATTGCTCGCCTACGCGCTGGCCCGAAGAAAACCCGGCTGGGTGACCTCCTGCCTCACTGCGGTCCTTTATGCCGCCGCCTCCCTGCCGGTTCCGGGACAGGGCGGATTGTTGTTTGCTGTGCTGGCGTGGGAGGGATGTGTTGTCGCGCGAGAGCAGCGGCGTTGGAGCGTTGTCCTGCCCTTTCTGGGCATCACGGCGCTGGGATGGATACTGTACCCAACAGCGCTAACTTCAGCGCCGGCCCAGCTCAGCGGCGCTTTCTGGCCCATGGTGTACCTGCTTTATCCCCTTGGCCTGCTACCGGAGACTGCTTCGGCTTTTGGCGCACAACCGTTTCTCCCCGTGCTGGTGTTCGCCGCGTTGGTCCTCTCGGCGTTTTGGCTGGCGCGGAGAATCCGCCATCCGGCATTCACTCTTGGCCTGCTGGCTGCGGCGGGGCTTGCGGTCTTCGGCGAAAACCGGGTCGTGGACCCGGTGCATCTCATCGGCGGCGGGCGCATGCTCCCGGCAATTGCCCTGTTCGCCATCGCCCTCACAGGCGCGTTTCACCGGATGATTCATCATCCCGCATGGCCGAAGCCAACCGTCTGGATCACGTCTGTCCTGTGCCTGGTGCTCATGATCCTGCAAGTGCAAACCAATTTGGCCTGGAACCGCGCGGCAGCCACCGTGCGCGCGTTTCGCCAGTCCGCGTTCACCGCCGGGGCCCAGCATCCCGGCGAGCGCCTTGCCGTGTTTCCCGATTTCCGATATTGCGATGGGGCGCCACTGCTGTTGGCCGAGAGCGTCCGTCACACCACACCGTTTGGCAGGGCCTTTCCCGTGGAGGTCATTGCCTCCTATGACCCGGACACGCCCGATCGCGCGGCCTTTTCGCTGCTCGAATACAATGCAAAGGCGGCCGCTTTCGCGGCAACGGTGCAGGGGCCCTTCGCCGTGAACGGCCCCAATAACAAGCGGCTTACCCCCGCCAATACAACGCGCTGGACCTGGTTCCAGTGGCTTGCCCCGCGCAACATGACCACTCCCAAACGAACCGTCCAAGTGCGCATCGTGCCGGAAAGCGCACCTTTTCCGGAAACGCGCATTGCATTTCCCTGACAAGCCGCCAGTCGATGCGTTTTGCATCACGCGAGAGGGCCATTATGTTTATCCGCACAGTACCGACAACTCTGTTTCTTCTCTGCGCAGCAGCCACACTCCAAGCAGCCGAACCTTCATCTGTCTCAGGCAGCCCGATCATTCTTGAAACCGATTTTCTGCGGTACGAGATTGGCGCGGATGGCCGCAATCAGGCGTTTGTGGACAAAACCTCCGGCAAGGACTGGTGCGACCGCGCGGCGGCGCCGTTTTTCGCGCACGCGCGCAAAGCGGGGAACTCTTACGATTCGACCGGCGTCACGCTGAACGACGGTCGGATCGCCGTGGCGTTTGGCGATACGGGCATTCGTGCCCTGCTGGCGGTGCGCAGGGAAGCGCATTATGTCGTCTTGGAAGTGACTGAGTTGAGCGACAACGCGGTGGAGGATCTGGTATTTGGAGACGTGGCCCTCACGCTGAAGGGCAAGCCCGGCGAGCCCTTTGCCGCGTGCGCGCTGGCGTTGAACCTCCAAACCGACGTGCCCCAGATTCCGGGGCTGAACAGCCGCATGCAGGCGATATGCCATGCGCGATTTGGGCTGGTTGGCGCCAAGGTTGCCATTGTTGCCTCGCCGCCGCCTCTTTTTCGTGACATGCTGAAAGAGGTGGTCAGCGCCGCACCGGACTTGCCCCATTCTGCCCTGGGCGGTCCGTGGGCACTTGACGGCGGCATGAATCGTGGCTCGTATCTTATCGACACGGAAGGCAAGCTTGGCACTGGCACGGTGGAGGAGTGGGTCGCGCTCGCCAAGAATCTCGGGATCACACAGATCGACTTTCATACTGGGAAATCGCTCCGCTTTGGCGACCTTGTGCCAAATCCGGCGCTTTACCCCAACGGGTTGGCTGACGTGAAGGCGGTCGTCGCGCGGCTCCATGAGGCGGGCATTGCAGCGGGTCTGCACACCTATGCCTTCTTCATTGCGAAGGATTCAGCCTGGGTGACGCCCGTTCCGGACCCGCACTTGGCGGTGGACGCGGGCTTCACGCTGGCCGACGCGCTGTCCGCGGATGCAGACTCGGTTCCGACGCAGGAACCGACCAAGGACATGTCCATTGTCACCGGTTTTCAGATACGCAACAGTGTCACGCTCCGGATAGACGATGAACTGATCACGTACGCCGGCGTTGCCACGGAAGCCCCCTTTGGATTCATCGGATGCAAGCGCGGCGCATGGGGAACCAAAGCAGCCGCCCATGCAAAGGACGCAAAGGTCACGCACCTGAAAGAGTGCTTTGGACTGTTCGTTCCGGACGGCGATTCCACGCTCTTTGCCGAGGTGGCGGCAAAGACCGCGCAGGTCTACAACGCATGCGGCTTCGACATGATCTACCTGGATGCGCTGGACGGATCTGACATTCTTGCGGGCGGCCTGAACGCCTGGCACTACGGATCCAAATTCGTGTTTGAACTGGCGAAGCGGCTGGAGCGACCTGCACTGTTTGAGATGAGCGCCTTCAACCATCACCTGTGGTATGTCCGGTCGCGCATGGGCGCATGGGACGTGCCGCCCCGCGCCGCAAAGCGCTTCATTGACGCCCACAGTATTGTCAACCGGGATTGTGACGCCATGTTTCTGCCGCCGCACCTGGGCTGGTGGGGCGTGTTCGACTGGGACGGAGTGCAACCGGAACGCACCTTCTCCGACACAATCGACTATCTGTGCTGCAAGTGCATCGGGAATAATTGCGGGCTGTCCTTGCTGGTGGGGTTCACCCCGGAAAGCTACGCCAATTCTCCAAACACGCGGCGCCACGGCGCGCTCATCCGGCAATATGAGGAATTGAGACGCGCCAATACGGTGTCCGACGCCGTGAAGGCCCGCCTGGCGGTTCCGGGAAACGAGTTTGCTCTGGAGACGGCGGCCGACGGCACCGCGCAGTTCCGGCCGATGCATTACGATCCGCACAAGGTGGACGGCCTGTCGCGGGAAGGGGAGACGTGGTCCACGCACAATCCTTTCGCAACGCAGCCCATCAAGCTGCGCATTGAGGCGCTGGCCTCTGTCGTTTCCTATGACGATCCAGAGGCGTCTGTCATTGAGGACTTCCAGGACCCGGCGCAGTTCTCAACGCGCACTTCCCAGGAGAGCGTCACGGCCAACTTGGAGCGTGACAACGCGCAAGGCCGGATCACGGCCGCCAGCAACCATCCGGAACCGGAGTCGGCTTGGACAATCATGACCAGGAGGTTCACACCGCTGCTGAATGTGGCAGGGCGGGGCTTGGGCGTGTGGATCGAAGGGGACGGCCAGGGCGAGGTGTTGAATTTCCAGTTGAAAAGCCCAGATTCTGTGGGTGGTGGCCTGCAAGACCGGTACGTGAATGTCGATTTCACCGGGCGTCGCTATTTCGAACTGGTCGAGCCGGAATCGGAACGGCTGGTGCACTACGGCTGGCCCTACGCCAGCCGTCAGGCGGACTGGGAAAGCAAAGGCGTCAATATGGGCAATGTGTACAAATCCATCGTCACCTGGGCCGATACAGGCCATATGGAAACGCTCAGCGTCGGGTGTGTCAATCTGCCCACGGGCAAAACGGTGGATTGCCGCATAGGACCCGTCAAGTCATTGCCGACCAGGAAAGTGAGGGTCACCAACCCGTCCATTGCGGCCGGCGGCGTCACGCTCACATTTCCCGTCACACTGGAAAGTGGGGACTACCTCGAATTCAGGTCCGCCGAACACTGCAATGTCTACAACGCCGCGGGCGTTCTGGTCAGGGAGGCTGTTCCCGACGGAGCCATACCCACGCTGGAACCGGGCGACAATACGCTCCGGTTTACAGCGGATGCCGCGCAGGACGGCCCGCGCGCGCGTTTGCGTGTAACGGCAGTCGCATCGGGGGAACCCTTCGCGACAGGCGCTTCGCCGGACAAGTAGGGCCACCCCACGGCTGCAATGGCCCGGCAACGACACAGGACCCATGGAGCAACCTATGGGTCCTGTTTTATTCGGTGGTGATTTGTAAGTTTCTGAGATC